>DATAJN010000308.1:0-10494 GCA_036262105.1 Ilumatobacteraceae bacterium | reverse complement strand
CCGAGGCGGCTCCTCCAGATGTCGACAGCTGGTCGCAGAACGCGAGTGCACTCGTTCCGCCGCTACCCCCATCGAACTTCCCGTGGCGGTTCCTGGCCGGTCTCGCTGTGGTCGGAATCGCCATCGTCCTGCTTGGCGTATTCACCTATACACCGTCGAAACCGGGCCCGCCCGACAACGTTCTGGCGGTCGGATCATGCGTCGTGATCCAAGAAAATGGTGACGCCGCGGAGGTCAACTGTGCCGACGACCACGACGGTGTTGTCGAGAGTCTGATCGCTATCGACGGGTCGTGCCCCGATCCGCTCGAGCCGCACCACGACCAGCAAGGTCTCGGTGCTGTATGCGTACGGTTCAACGTTTGACCCCGACGCTGGAAGAACGATCACTGCTAGTCTGTGGCGCACCGTAAGGGCGTTTAGCTCAGTTGGAAGAGCGCCACGTTCACACCGTGGAGGTCGGGGGATCGAGGCCCCCAACGCCCACCACCCCGAGAACTGCCACGTATCGATGATCGCCGACACCGCCAAAGATCTCCGGGGAATTGCACTCGCTGCCACGGACGCATCGGGGTACTTCGCCGCTCTCTACGCTCGGGTCACCGCGCGGATCGGCGCGTCGATTGCAGACGCCACGTTCGCCGATGGACCGCGGCTCGACCGGTTCGCCACCGGATTCGCATCGCTCTACATCGACGCTTCTCGCGATCCGTCAAGCCGTTCGGGGTGCTGGCAGGCGTCGTGGAAAGTTGTCACCGATCCTCGGGTGCTGATCGAGCAGCACCTGCTGCTCGGCATCAACGCGCACGTGAACTACGACCTTCCTCGCGCAGTGGTCGCGGCCGCCGACGAGCGTGGCGATCTGGCGTCGATCCGGCCCGACTTCGAGATGGTGAACACCGTCCTCGCCGCAACGTACGTCGATGTCGTCAAGGCTCTCGGTCGCGTGTCACGGTGGGCGAACGCTGCTGCCCGGCTCGGCGGTGGCAACGCCTTCAACTTCTCGCTGCGAGCAGCGCGCGCCCAAGCGTGGCAGGCGGCCACGAGGATGTACCCGATGTCCGACGGCGCTCGCCGCGGCTACGTCGGTGAACTCGATCGGGGTGTCTCGGTACTCGCCTACTTGATCACACAGCCCTCGCCGGTTCTGCGGCCGTTCATTGGTTTGGCACGTCGGCTGGAAGAGCACGACCGCACCAAGGTTGTAGCGGCTCTACTCGGAGAGCGCTGATGGGTTACTTGTGGCTGATCGGAACCTTCGTGGCCTCGACCTTCTTCTGCGGTGGGGTCGGCACCGAAATGGTCAAGATGCCGTCCTTGTACGACGCCTTGACGTCTTTCACCGACGTTCCCTTCGGCACGGCGAGTGAACGCATGAACGAGCCATAGCGAAATTCGCTGAACCGTGTGCCCTCACGCTCGCCCTTCTCTTCCTCGTGGCGCTCGGCCCTGATCGTCAACATGTCGTCGGCGATCGAAACATCGACATCCTTGTCAGGGTCGATGCCGGGCATCTCCGCGCGGATCTCCACCTTGCCGTCTTCGACCGTCTGCTCGACCTTGATCAGCTCGGCGAAGCGAGGCCCGTCGTCGAACCGGGCAATGTCCGGCAGGTCGAGCCAATCGGCGAGGCGACCGAGCAGGTCAGGACCGCGAACAACTGTGGTAGGCATCTGCTTCTTCTCCTTGTTTGGTGTGGTGGGTTTGGTGTGGTGTGGCCCTCCAGATCTCAGCTCTCGGCTCGCCGAATCACGGCGACAGGGCACGTCGCGTGTTCCGCCAACGTCCGGCTGACCGAACCCAGCAACCGCGAGCGGAACCCGCCTCGCCCTCGCGAGCCGACGACGATCAGATCGGCGTCGTGCCCCTCGTTCAACAGTGCGGCGACCGCCGACTCCTCGCGAAGTTTGGAATGGATGACGACTGATCCGCCGGCGGACCGCTGACCCAGCGAATCGAGGCTGTCTTGCAACTCCTTCGCCGCATCGAACTCCATCGGGCTGAGCGCTTCGCGTGACGACGATCGCGACAGGGAGTAGGGGTAGATCCACGCGTGCACGACGGTCAGCTCGGCGCCGCTGACGAGCGCCTCGTCGTAGGCCCAATCGAGGGCAACCAGTGACTCGGGAGACCCGTCGACGCCCAGTACGATCTTCTTCAGTGTGCGGCCGAACTCCGTCGCCGACGACGCCGGAACGACAACGACCGGCACGTGGGCGCGGTGAACCACTCCGGCAGCGACCGATCCGAGGAGCCCAGCAATGAGTCCGGAGTGTCCGGTCGCGCCAACGACGATCTCGTCGCCGGCGGCCACCGATTCCATGATGCCGGGCACGGGGGGTGCAAGCGGAGTTGCCCCATCGACGATGACCTGAGGGTCGATCTGGGTCGCAACTTCGATCGCCCGACCGACGACCGCGGTCGCAGCTCCTTCCAGGGTCTTGAGGTCGATCGAGATCGGATACATGGCTCCGTCCGGACCGCCGTAAGCGGGGACTTGGTAGCAGGAGATCACCCTGACCTCGGCATCGCGGCGGCGAGCTTCGTGTACCGCCCATCGCAACGCTTCGAACGAGGGCTTTGATCCATCGACACCGACAACGATCCTCATCGTCATGCGATGATTATCCGCTCACGAATCAAGTAGTTACATGGACGAAAGTCCCGGTCGCGCGTGATTTCGACGATCGGCCCTTTGATTCACCCGATAGCCCCGGACTGGCGGCGCGCTGCATAGTCTCGTCGGCTATGGGCCGCCTCGACTCACTCGACCTCACCCAGCGCATCACCCGCAAGGAGTACGACGATCGCCTCGCCGCGGCTCAGCGGCGGTGGTTGCAGCTGCGCCTGCACGTCGGCGGACAGATGGGCTCGGGCGAGCTCGGTCCGGGCCTTCTGCTGGTGTTCGAGGGGAGCGACGCTGCCGGGAAGGGCGGCGCCATCAAGCGCCTCGTCGAGCCGCTCGACCCGCGGCACTATCGGGTGTCGTCGTTCGCCAAGCCGACGTTCGACGAGAAGCGCCACCCGTTTCTGTGGCGGTTCTATCCGTTCGTCCCGGGGCTTGGTGGGATGTCGGTCTTTGATCGCAGTTGGTACGGGCGCGTGCTGGTCGAGCGCATCGAGGGTTTCGCGACGCACGACCAGTGGAGCCGCGCATATGAAGAGATCGTCCAGTTCGAGCGCGCCAACGCACTCGAGGGAGTGATCATCGTGAAGTGCTGGTTGCAGATCAGCGCCCACGAGCAGCTGAAGCGGTTCGAAGATCGGGAGAACGACCCGCTCCGGCGTTGGAAGATCACCGAGGAGGATTGGCGCAACCGCACGAAGGCGAGCGAATACCTGCTCGCCGCCGAGGAGATGTTCGAACGCACCGATCACGAGCTCGCGCCGTGGAACGTCATCTCCGGCGAAAACAAGCGCCTCGCCCGAGTGGAGGTGCTGGAGACAGCGATCCAGCGAGTCGAGCAGGGCATCGTCCGCTGGGGCATGGCCGTGCCCGGAGCCGAGATCGGCCACTTGGACTGACGACTCCTGTGGCCGGGACGTCTCGCAAGAACCTCACGGAGGCTGCCAACCGGTGTGTGAACAGGCCGGGGTGTTCGATTCGATCGCTAGTCTCGCCTCGTGATGCTCAGCGCTGATCAACTTGCTGCCTTTCACCATGCCGGAGTGATCGCGCTCCCAGGTCTCTTCTCTCAGGACGAAGTCGACGCCGTCACGGCGCGTCTGCCTCGATTGTTCGCTGAACGTTGCCCGGAGAACTTCCGTGAGCGATCCAGCGATGTCGTGCGCACGGCGATGGGGTTGCACCGCCGCGACCCGCTCTTTGCCCGGCTCGTCCGCGACCCGCGCCTCGTCACACCCGCGAAGCAGATTTTGGAAGACGAAGAGCTCTATGTCATGCAGGTCAAGGTCAACGCCAAGGAAGCCTTCACCGGCGAGCAATGGCAATGGCACTACGACTTCGCCACCCACCACCATGAAGATGGTGTGCCAGAGCCCTTAGCGCTCAACGTGCACATCTTCCTCGACGAGGTGACCGAGTTCAATGGGCCTCTGATATTCATCCCCGAGTCGCATCGTGATGGCCCGGCACCGACCGCGCTCGACATCACCACGACGAGCTATCCGTTGTGGACCGTGCCACCCTCGGTTGTCGGGCCCCTTGCGGCGCGCTGCGGCCTGTACTCACCGAAGGGTCCACCCGGCACCGGGCTGATCTTCGGCGACAGCATGGTGCACTGCTCGCCTCCGAACATGTCGCCGTGGGATCGGCGCATCTTCTCGCTGATCCTCAACCCGATTCGCAACCGCCAGACCACCTTTGCCAGACCCGATCACCAACATCACCGCGACTTCTCCCCGGTTCAGGCGCTCGAGGGATCCTTCCTGGCAGCGCACAGCGACGATCTCCCGGTCGACTGACAGCCTTCGGGCGTTTGGGACCTTCGGCACTGGTGAACAGCAAGGCTGCCAAACCATCCTGAGTAGGTCGACACATGGCGAGGCATCACGAGTCAACGTGCACAAGAGTTCGAACGAGAATGGAACGAGCGACGGGGCGGCGTCTCGACGCGCCCATTTCGGCCGAGTGGATGGTGCGACGGTGGGCGTGGCAGAGGTCGCGACGCATCGGCTTGGCCCGACCGCCCGAACCTTGATCCTTTGTGCCATGGCGCTTCTGTCGGGCCTGACCCTCGCAATCGTCGCCGTCGTCGGACTCCGGACCCCTTCCAACTCCGCCGCTGACTTGAGGTCGCGGGCCCTGCCTGCACAGATCGCCCTGTGGGAGACCGCAGCGGCGACATCGCAGGGGCAGGAGAATCTCCTCGTCGCGATTGATGCCCAGGATTCGACGGAACGTGCCGTGGCGATCACTGCAGCACAGGAGGCGGCGCGCCTGAAGGATGCCTCGTGGCGCACCTACGAAGGCTTGGGAGCGAAGGCGCCGGGTGAACGGACGTTGCAACTGTCGTACACCGAATCGTCGAGCCGTGCCGTCCAGCTCAGTGCAGCCATCTTCTCGTTGGCCCCCAGCGACCCGGCTCGCGCCGCGACGATTGATGCTGAGCGTCGTGAATACGCAAATCAGCTGAGCGTCCTCGCCACTCTCCAGTCGAGCATCTATGGACCCATGGTGAACGCCGACGCTGCGGCAGTTCACACTGGGATCGGCACGGCACGTGCGGCAGTGCTGTTGGCGTATGGCGTCATGGCCGCGGTGCTCAGCCTTGGCGGGGTGTTACTGCTGATAGGAGCGAGACGCGAAACGCGGCAGTTCGCCGCTGAGACCGCTGCTCTGCGATCCGCCGGCCAGACAGCCGACTTCGCAGGCTCGCTGCAGCGTGGGCTGGAGATGGCCACGACGGAGGATCTCGCTGTCAACGTGGTCGGGCAAGCCCTCTCGCTGGTCGCACCCGATGTACCAGTGGAACTACTCCTGGCCGACTCGAGTCGGGCGCACTTCCGTCAGGTTCTTTCCACCGACGCCGAAGCAGATGCGGCGTGTGGGGTGGGCGCTCCTCGCGATTGTCCCGCGGCGCGGACCGGCCAGATGCAGCTCTTCGCGGACAGCAGCGACCTCGACACCTGCCAGTTCTTGCGTGACCAAGTCGCTCCAGTGTGGGCGATCTGCGTTCCGGTGAGCATCGCGGGTCGTGCCGTGGGTGTGATCCGCGCCCAGCGGTCATTGGATCGCCAGCCTCCGGCGACCGTTGCCGACGGGCTGGAGTTGGTGGCGCGGAAGGCGGGCGACCGGATCGGGGCGATACGCGTCCTCGCCCGGACCGAGGCGCAGGCGCAAATCGACCCCGTTACCGGACTTCCCAATCGTCGCACGCTCGAAGGGCAGGTCCACGAGTTCCGCATCCCCGAAGGACCGTACGTGGTCGCGTTCGCCGACCTCGACCACTTCAAGTTGATCAACGACGTCTACGGTCATGCCATGGGGGATCGTGCCCTGCGTCTCTTCGCTCGGGTGCTCCGCGACAGCATCCGTCCCCGCGACCTTCTTGCTCGCTACGGCGGTGAAGAGTTCGTTGCTGTCTTGCCGGACTGCTCGCTCGCGGATGCTTCTCTTGTCGCTAATCGCATCCGATCCGAGCTGGCGAGCCGCCTCGCACCGGCGGCGGTTCCCTCATTCACCGTCACCATCGGCCTTGCTGCTGCCGCTGTCGGTGACGAACTGCTCGACGTGATCGCCGTCGCCGACGCAACCATGTTGCGCGGCAAGTCTCTTGGTCGCGATCGTGTTCTGGTCGCCGAGCCGGTCATCGCCGGTATCGGCCCGGCTCCAATTGTCATTGGCGACGAGGCGTGAGGCATAAGAGAAGCGCCATGTCAGCAACCGGCGCCATTTCCCGGGCCGACGGCGCATTCCTGGAGGCGCTGCTCTCCAACGCGCCAGTCGGACTTGAATTTGTGGATCGGGACTACCGAATCGTACGTTTGAACGAGCGATTGGCCGCCATGAACGGATCGACCGTCGCAGATCAGCTCGGCTGCACCGTCGCCGAGGTTGTTCCCGAACTGTGGTCCCAACTCGAGCCGCTGTACCACCAAGCCCTCGCGAGCGGCGAGACCGTGCTGGACCACGAGGTCAGCGGGCGGACGGCGGCTGACCCGCTGACAATCCATCGGTGGTTGACGACCTACTACCCGGTCTCGATCGACGATGAGATCATCGGGGTCGGAGTCATCGTGATCGACGTCACAGAACGAACGCAGGCCGACCAGACTGTCGGTCCTCAGGCGGACCTTCCCGGTGCGACGGGACGAGCCATCATTGCGACCGACGCGACGCTCCGCCGGTTGCAGACCAGTTTGCACCAGCTGGCCGAGGCGCAACGCGTCGCTCACATCGGGAGTGTTGAAGCCAATCTCGTGACTGGTGAGATTCACCGGTCCGAGGAGTACGACCGGATACTCGGTCTCGAACCTGGTCACGAGCAGAGCACCGATCAAATCATCGCGATGATTCATCCTGATGATCGACCGGCGGCAGCCCAGGCGTGGGCGAGTGCCATTGAGCGAGGCGTTCCGTTCGACAGAACGTGTCGCATCGTGCGTCCGGATTCCAAGCAACGCTGGATCCGTCTCCGAGTGGTTCCTGAGCGTGACGACGATGGCACCGTCATCAAGGTGATCGGCACCCTGCTCGACGAGACCGATCGGATCGGAGCCGAACGGGTGCGTCAGTCGGCCGAGGCACGCTTCGAAATCGGCTTCCAGCAGGCGGGGATCGGTGCGGTGATCGTTGATCTCGCCGGAGTTCCGATTCGTGTGAACGCGGCGGCCCAATCCCTGCTCGGGCGAACCGAGGACGAGCTTGTCGGTCACGTCTGGACTGAGTACACCCATCCCGACGAGATCCCGCTCTGGCGGATCGTCCTGGCTCGGGTCGCCGCCGGTCACGACACGTACGAGGACGAGCGACGCTATGTGAGGCCGGATGGGACGGTGGTGTGGGCGTCGAGTCACGTCACCCTCGTGCGCGACGAGTCGGGAGAGCCCGAGTACTTCTACTCCCAACTCCAAGACATCACCGAACGCAAGCGGATGGAAGAAGACCTGCTGCACCAGGCGTTGCATGATTCACTCACCGGCCTACCGAACCGGGCTCTGCTCACCGATCGACTGCTCCAGAACCTGAGCCGGGGCGCCCAGAAAGGCGAACATCTCGGGGTCATCTGCCTCAACGTCGACCATTTCAAACAGATCAACGAGACCTTGGGTCATGCACGAGGTGATCAAGTGCTGCGGCACGCAGCCGAGCAGATCGCAGCAGCGATCCGGCCGGGCGACACCGTGGCGCGGATCGGCGGCGACGAATTCGTGGTCGTCTGTGACAACGTCTCCGTTGGCGAGGCCGAGCGGATCGCCGAGCGCATCCTCCAGGTGCTCAGCCAGCCCTGCCTGATCGGAGACCAACAGCTGAGTCTGAACGCCAGCCTCGGCATCGCTCTCGCCGATCACCATGCGACGCCGGAGAGCCTGCTACGCGACTCCGACGCCGCAATGCTTCGAGCCAAAGAGCGCGGTCGTGCTCGGATCGAGCTGTTCGACGAGGCTCTACGATTCAAAGCCGAGCGACGCTTCGCCACGGCAGCGGCGTTGCGTGAAGCGCTCGCGCTCGGCCAGTTCACCGTCCACTACCAGCCCGTGGTCGACCTCTCGACGGGTGCGATGGTGAGTGCTGAGGCATTGGTGCGCTGGCAGCACCCGGAGCGTGGCCTTGTCCTCCCGGCCGAGTTCATTCCGCTTGCGGAAGAGATCGGACTCATCATGCCCATCGGAGCGTTTGCGCTCGAGGAGGCCTGTCGACAGCTGGTCCAGTGGCAGCGCATCCAACCATCGATGACGGTCGCGGTCAATCTGTCCGTGCGACAGATGCTGGCCCCAGACATTGCCGGCGTCGTCAAGGACGTTCTGACGCGCACCGGGGCTCCCCCCGAAAGCCTCTGCCTCGAGTTGACGGAGAGCGTGTTCATGGAAGACGTCGAATACTTCGGCGCGACGCTTGCGGGTCTCAAGGCTGTAGGCGTCCAGCTCTCGATCGACGACTTCGGAACGGGCTACTCAGCGCTCAGCTACCTCAAACAGTTCCCAGTCGACGCCGTGAAAGTCGACCGAGCGTTTGTCGAGGGCCTCGGCAGCGATGCTCACGACACAGCACTCGTCGCCGCGATCGTCGCAATGGCAGCGGCTCTGGGGCTCGAGGTGACCGCCGAAGGCGTCGAGACGCACGAGCAGCTCGTCAACCTCGAGAAGCTTCAGTGCCAGCGGGCACAGGGTTACTACCTCGCCCGGCCGATGCCGGCGGACGCCATGAACCAGCTCGTCGTCGACGCGCACCGCTGGCAACTCGACTGATCTCACGATCGGCTGACATGGTCACCGATGTGCCGTGACGTTCGGCCCTATCGAGTTGACGTCGGGCGCGCCACGATCGACTCATGGGAGGTGATCTGTCATGAAGGCGGTTACTGGACCGCCACTGGCATCGCTTCCGCACGACGCCCACCTCTTACGGCCGTTGCTCGATCGGTTCGAGAACGAACCCAGCAGCGTCGTGGCCTCCTACCGCGACGGTGAGCAGTTCACCGATGTGACGGTGAAGGACCTGTTCGAGACGGTTCGGCGAGTTGCCAAAGGTTTCGTCGCATCCGGGGTCGCGCCCGGTGACCGTGTCGCACTCATGTCGCACACGCGGCTGGACTGGATCATCCTCGATTTCGCGATCCTGGCTGCCGGTGGGGTGACCGTCCCGATCTACGACACCTCGTCGGTCGACCAGATCCGCTGGATCGTCGCTGACAGCGGGGCCGTGATGCTGGTGGTCGAAACGCCGAGCATGCTCGCCGACTTCGACCGGGTTCGATCTGAGGTACCGGGCTGCCCCGAGGTGCTGGTGATCGACAGCGGTGCTCTCGACGAGCTCGAGCGCCGAGGCGTCGCCGTGGTCGACTCGATCATCGACGGACGGATCGCCACCCTCGACCTCGACACGATCGCGACCATCATCTACACCTCGGGAACCACGGGGCGGCCAAAGGGATGTGTTCTCACGCATGGCAACCTGTGCAGCAACACGGCCCAGGTGCTCGACGCGCTCGGCCCCGAACTGCGTTCTGGCGACACCGGGCTGTTGTTCCTGCCACTCGCCCACACGCTGACGAAGAGCAACGCGTTGTTCGACCTCCACGCCCGGATATCGATCGGCTTCGCTTCCGACGTCGCCCACCTTCCCGAGGAGCTGCAGATCTATCGGCCGACGACCATGGCGGCCGTACCGCGAATCTTCGAGAAGGTGTACAACTCGGCCCGGAACAGTGCGCGACGGGACCACAAGGGACCGATCTTCGATCGCGCTGCCGACACGGCAATCCGCTGGTCGCGCGAACGGACCGCAGGTCGAGTCTGGCCATGGACCGCAGCCGAGCATCTTCTGTTCGACCGGCTCGTGTACGGCAAGATCCGTCATGCCTTCGGTGGCCGGCTGCGGCTCTGCTTCAGCGGTGGCGGGCCGCTCGGGGAGCGGTTGACCCACTTCTTCGCCGGCGTCGGCGTGCAGATCTACGAGGGCTACGGCCTCACCGAAACGAGTCCCACCCTCACTCTGGCTCGGCCCGGCGCCTGGAAGCCCGGCACGGTGGGCAGGCCCATTGCCGGCACGTCGATCATGATCGCCGGTGACGGGGAGATCCTGGCCAAGGGCCCACAGGTGTTCCGGGGCTACTGGCACAACGATGCGGCTACCGCTGAGGTGTTCGATGACGACGGCTGGTTCCGCACCGGTGACATCGGCGAGCTCGACGACGAGGGATATCTGCGCATCACCGGCCGCAAGAAGGAGCTGATCGTGACCGCCGCCGGCAAGAACGTTGCGCCGGCGCCTCTGGAGGATCACCTGCGGGCGCACGAGCTCATCAGCCAGGCAGTGGTCGTCGGCGAGGCACGTCCCTTCATCGCCGCGCTGATCACGATCGACGCCACC
>DATAJN010000307.1:0-6825 GCA_036262105.1 Ilumatobacteraceae bacterium | reverse complement strand
GACTCGGCCATTCCACCCGACGGATGCCGTCAGGTGCAGGTCACGACGCCCAGATGTTGGCGCGGGTGTGCCCAACCTCGATGGTGTTCGTGCCCAGCCTCAACGGGCTGTCGCACAACATCGCCGAGTACACCTCCCCGGCAGATGTCGAAGCCGGTGGCAACGTGTTGCTCCAGGTGGTTCTGGAGAGTGCGATGCACTGACCCTCCCGCAACTTTGTCGCTGCCAACTCGTTGAAGAGGTTGACAGCGACAAAGTTGGTAGATGCAGGGGTTTGGTTACAGTCCGATCGACGGGTCGATGAACTCGTTGGTGACGACGTCTTCGGCCTTCAGCCCGTCCTTCGGTGCCTGACCGAGACTGGTGTAGACAGGAATCGCGATGGCGATCAGGGCGTTGACACGGTCGAGGTCGAAGTTGCCGAGCGTCGAATCAGGACCGTTGGCGACGAGGCCGTCCTTCTTGATCGTGGCGACGCCGTAGTCGGCTACACCCTGGCTGTACACCCAGCCGTTGTCGAACTTGGCGACGGCATCGAGGATGATCTTGTTGGCAGCGGCCGGGCTACTGAGGTAGTCGACGCTCGACTGCTGGATCATCGGCACGAGCGCCTTGAAGCAATCGGCGTACTTGGTGATGTTGGCCGGCTTCGTGGCGATCGACTCGGCGTAGTTGTCCCAGCCGTTGTCATTGACGTACGAGTAGGCGACGTCCTTGCCCCACTCCTTGACCTCGTTCTTGTAGATGTACGGCTCTGCGGAACCAAAGCCCTGCTGTCCCGACTTGCCCTGGTCGGCGACGAACAGCGCCGGGGTGCCGTCGTACGAACCGTCAACCTTGTCCTTGGAGATGATCCCCTGCGAGGTGAAGTAGTCCATCCACGCAGCGCTGCTGAAGTAGCGGACCAGCATGCCGGACTTGCCGATGTCGGCGAAGGTCTTGACGTCGGGGTAGGTCGTGGGGTCCCACATGATCATCTGCGGGTTCTTCTCGAAGCCCGACTCGATGGCCACGGTGGGGAACTCGGCGGAGTTCTGGATCCCTTCATCGGTGTAGACGTATCCGAGCAGGATGCTGTCGTCGGTGTACATCTGCGCGGTGACCGTCCCGTAGCCGATCGCCGGGCCGCCGGAACGGATCTCCAACTTGACACCCGTGTCGACACCACTCGCCGTAAGAGTGCCCGTCACCAGCACCTTGGCCTTGTCGATCGTGTAGTCGGCGCCCAACAGGTTGTAGAGGAAGCCGTGCTCTGCTTCGGGGTTCCAGTCCGTCTGGATCACGACGGTGTCGGGGCAGATCCCCTTGAGCGACGTCGCTTTGGCGGGCGCAGTCGTTGCCGGTGCCTCCGTCGCCGGCGCAGCCGTGGCAACCGGTGCTTCAGTTGCCGGGGCAGCCGTAACAACCGGTGCTTGTGTCGCCGGTGCCTGGGCAGCGGTGTCTGATGACTTGGTGTCGCTGCCGCACGCGGCGAGGGCCATGGCCCCTGCCAATGAGACGGCGATCAACGAGCGTGTGTGGCGTCGTTGCATCTCTTCTCCCTTTGTTGAGTGTTCACGCTGATGGATGGCGCGCCTGACCCGACGAGGGTCAGCCGCTCTTGCGGGTGGACTCGTACCAACGTCCGACGACGAGGTTGCTGATCCACCCGAAGATGATGAAGACGGCAATGCCGAGCGCAGCCGCCAAGATGAGTGCCCCGTACGTCTGCGGGAACTGGTTTCTCGACCGGTAGGCATCGAGCAGGATGCCGATGCCCTTGTCGCCGCGCTTGAAGAAGATCTCGCCAACGATGGCCCCGATCACCGACAGGCCCGCGGCGATGCGAAAGCCGGTGAAGATGGTCGGCATCGCGTTCGGGAGTTGCAATTTGAAGAGTCGCGTCCACCGCGACACGTGATGCAACGTGAACAGATCGTGTTGACCTACTTCCGCGGAAAGCAGACCGAACAGCGTGTTCGACACGATCGGAAACAGCGCGATCAGGACGCACACGAAGATTCGCGAGGGGATCTCGAACCCGAAGATCGAACCGATGATCGGCACCAACGCCAGGATCGGGATGGCTTGCATGGCGACCAGGTAGGGCCAGATCGAGCGCTCCAGCCAGCGCGCCTGCGACATGATGATGGCCAGAGCCATGCCGACGGCGATGGCGATGAGGAGACCGATCAGTGAGACTCGCGCCGTCCAGTAGAGGCCGTGCAGCAACGCAGTTCGATTGATCTCGGTGAGGAAGCTCTTGTCGATGGCTCGGTGTGGAGGGGTGATGAGGAACGACGGCTTGCCCCAGATGTGCTCGAGGCCCCAGTACGACATGAAGTACCAGAAGCCGATGAAGCCGCCGAAACCAACGACTGGCGCGACGTAGTCGCTCCAGTGGCGGCTCTTCTTGGCGGTATGCGGCGCGTCGGCCTGCAGCTGCTCCATCTGCACCGCGCCTTCCAGGTTGGCCTGGTACATCATACGTGAGCCCCTCGCAGGGCGTGCGAGACCTGGCCGGTCAACTCGGCGAACTCGGGCTCGAAACGTAAATCGGGTGACCGTGGGTACGGGAACGGCACCTTGAAATCGCCGACGACACGGCCGGGACGCGCCGACATCACCAGCACTCGTGTCGACAAGAAGACCGCTTCGTAGATGGAGTGGGTGATGAACAACGCAGCGAAGCCCTTGCGTTGGAACAGACTGAGCAGCTCGTCGTTGAGCTTCTCCCGTGTGATCTCGTCGAGAGCCCCGAACGGCTCGTCGAACAGGAAGATCTTCGGATCCATCACCAGTGATCGGGCGAGCGAGCAACGCATCTTCATGCCGCCCGAGAGCTGCTTCGGATACTTCGTCTCGAACCCGTTCAGGCCCACGAGCGCGATGTTCTCGGCCGCCCGCGTGGCGCGCTCGACCTTGCTCATTCCCTCCAGCTCGGCGAACAGCTCGATGTTCTTCTGCACCGTGCGCCACTGCAGCAGCGTGGCGTCTTGAAAGACGTAGCCGACGTTGCCCTCGGCAATAGCGACGGAGCCACCGGTGGCTCTGGTCAACCCTGAAGCGATGCGCAACAGCGTGCTCTTGCCGCAGCCAGAGGGCCCGACGACCGTGACGAACTCGCCCGGGCGAACGTCGAACGTGGTCTCGCGAAGGGCGTGGGTGCCGTCGGGAAAGACCATCGACACCCCGTCAAAACTCAATGCGGGAGCAGCCCCTACGTCGCCCATCGAGCTAACCGTAGCCGCGTCGGCCAGCGCCTCGAACATCCCCGCGGCGGTCAATGCATCACCATTCCACCGGTCACGTTCATTGCCTGGCCAGTGCAGTACGAGGCCTCGTCGGAGGCCAGGAACACCGCCATGTGGGCGACATCAGAGGGCTGGGCGAGCCGACCGAGCGGCGACTTCGAGGACCATTCCCGAACCATCGCCTCGGTGCGTGTTGCAGCCCCCATCTCCGTGAGCACATAGCCGGGGCAGATGCAGTTGACGGTGATGCCGTGCACACCCAGTTCCTTGGCGGCGACCTGCGTCAACGAGATGACCGCGGCCTTCGAGGCCGCGTAGTGCGCCTGGTTCGGCCCGCCGACCTTGCCGCCCATGCTGGCCATGTTGATGATCGTGCCTCGCCCGGCGGGAACCATCGCCTTCGCCGCGGCCTGGATAGTGACGAGCATCGCCCTCACGTTGACAGCAAAGGTCAGGTCCCAGTCGGCCGGATCGATCTCCAGAAGGGGCGCCATCTTCAGGATTCCAGCGTTGTTGACAAGGATCTCCGAACCCCCGAGGTCGCCGATCGCCCGACCGACCACGGCTCTCGTCGATTCGACGTCGGCCAGATCGACTCGGTAGGCACGGGCTTCGAGTGACGACGCGGTCTTGGCAACCCGATCGTCGATGTCGAGCAGTGCAAGCTCGGCGCCTTCGCGCCGGAACGATGCCGCGATCTCCGCACCGATCCCACGGGCCGCACCCGTGATCAGCGCGCGCCGCCCCGTGAGCCGGCCTCGATCTGTCCCCATTGCGTCGGAGTGTACGGCAGTCTTTTCGACGGCTCAGTCGCGAGCGTGTGAACGCTGTGTTTCCAACACCGAACCGTCGCGGATGATGACACGATCGGGGGGACCGAAGGCGATGGCCTCACGGATCGTCGACGCCCGAATGCCGACGAAGTCGGCGCTCGGCCCGAGCCCCATCGCTCGGCGCGCAGCACCAGTGACCATCTCCAGCGCCTCTGCGGGCATGGCGTGTGCGGCCATGATCATCAAGCCGGCGGTCTCCAACGGGTCGCCGCGCCCGACGGGGTTGAACGGATCCTGCAAGTTGTCGGCTCCGGCAGCGACGTTCACACCCGCGTCGCGCAGTGCTCGCACTGCCGTGACGGCCCTCGGTGTGGCAACTCGGCAGTCGCGACCTTGCAGGAAGAGGTTGGTATGGGGCAGGGCAATCACATTGATCCCCGCCGCGGCGACCTTCTCTGCCACCTCACACTGTCGAGCTAGGGGCTGCAAGGACAGCGACACGCAGTGGCTCGCCGTCACACCGTGAGGAAACCCGCTGGCGATCACACGTTGGGCCAGATCGTCAAGAGCGCACATCGCCGGGTTCAGCGTTTCGTCGGTGTGCAGGTCGAGGGGCAGACCCGCTTCGGCGGCGAGGGTCAGGAAGCTCTCGTTGGCAGCGATCGGGTCGGTCTCGAGATGAGGGCAGCCGCCGATCACATCGATGCCCATGGCGACGGCATCGCCCAGCAACGCACGCTGCCCGGCGCCCTCCGGCCCGATCGACGGCCACGCGCAGAGCGCAGCGACCTGTATGTCGACCAGCGAGCAGAGCCGGCGGCGAACCTCGATCAACGCCTTGACCGACGTCAGGCCACCCGTGGGTGTGAGATCAACATGGGTGCGTATCGCCGTGCACCCATTCGCCGCCAAGAGCCTGGCGGCACGCTCGGCGCGCTCGATCGTGTCGTCGAGCGTGATCGAGGGCCGGGCGAGCTCCATCGCCGCGATCGCCCCGAGGAGGTCGCCGGTTCGATTCTCGACACGCTCGGCCAGGAAGGCCTTGTCGAGATGGGCGTGCGGTTCGGCGAACGCCGGCAGCACGAGGTAGCCGTCGTCGACCAGAGCCTGTGCGGCGAGGGACAGTTGGCTCACACGAGCGGAGAGCCCGTGATGGGACGGCGCTCGATCGGTTCTCCGAGACGGGGGAGCACTTCCTCGACGACGAGATGCAATTGTTCGATCATCTCGTCCCGGCTCAACCCTGGGTAGTCGAGGAAGACGCAGATGTGCTTGAGGTCGAGCAGGTCGCGCCAGAAGCCGATCGCGTCGACTGCGTCGTCGATCGAACCGACGATCTGGATCCGCTGTTCGTTGCTCTCCTCGACGGTGGGGCAGTGGTTGAAGGCCACCTTCGAGCCGTCGGGGTTGCGGTAGCTGCTGAACCGGCCGTACGGCGACAGGAACTTGTTGAACTCGTCCTGCCCGGGCCGGCCTTTCACCAAGGCTGCCTCGCGCGTCTTGGCGACGTGGAGGTTGAGGACGAGGCAGCGGTCTTCGCCCGGGCCGACGGGGGTGCCGCAGGCCTCACGGATCTCGGCATAGCGATCCCACTTCTGCTTCTGACTATCGGCGTTCTGCAGCCAGTACACGGCCTTGTGGCCGGCGACCGGCACGTACTCGATGGTCTCCGGCGAGGTGACCGGTTGGTAGATGTCGACCTTGCGCAACGGCTTGGGGACGAGCGTGAGCGTGTCGACCATCGCGCCGCGGTCGGGCACGTCGTCGGGGGGGAGCACCAAGTGCTTGCCGCGATAGCTGAACTGCTCTTCGTACCACGCCAGCTTGATGACCTCCATCGACTCTTCGAAGATCTCGCGGTTGATGCGATCGTGCTCCGCCGACATCGCGTTGTCGCCGCTGGCCACCACGGTGCCCAGTGCCCAGGCCTCACGCGGGACCGTGCCGCGGCCCACACCGAACTCCATCCGCCCACCGGTGATGATGTCGGCGATGGCGAAGTCTTCGGCCAGTCGCAGAGGATGCCATTGCGGTACGACGTTGAACATCTGCCCGAGACGCAGCCCGTCGGTGAGCATCGCCAGGTGTTGCCCGAACTGGATGAGGTTGGGCAGCACCTCGTAACCCTCGTGCTGGAAGTGATGTTCGGTGAGCCACATCGTGTCGATGCCGAGCTGGTCGGCCGTCTTCGCCCAGGCGACGAGGTTCTTGTAGGTCTCGACGACGGCGTCGTTGCCGAAGCGTCGCGCCGTGGGGGCGATCGACGGATCTCCTGCATCGGTCATTGGAACGGTGCAGAAGAAGTTCGAGTCGACGCGCATGGCGCAATCGTACTGCTGTCAGATGCCGGCGGCCGTGCCAACCATCGTCCGCGGATCGGCGGCACCGGCGCGGAAGCCTTCGGAGTCGATCACGATTGCGTGAGCGTGCCCGAAGCCGCTGTCGTAGGGCGGCCGCGCTGCCACCTTGTGCCCGCGTGCCGCGAGCTCGGCCAGCCAGTTGTCGGGCGCGTGGCCTTCGATTGTGACCGTCGGCGCCTCGCCACTTGTCCAGGTATCGAACCCCGTGACAGGTCCTTGGAGCGCCCAACGCGGCGCATGCACCGCGGCGGCGGGCGACTGGCCATAGTGGAACAGACGCGCCACCAGCTGGAGCAGGACCTGCGGTTGGGCGTCGCCGCCCATGGTGCCGAAGACGCCGCGCAATGCCCCATTCGCGGTTGCCATCGCCGGGCACAACGTGTGCGGTGGGCGATGGCCTGGCAGGAACTCGGCGGGGTGACCGTCGCGCAGGTTGAACCCGAGTCCGCGGTTGTGCAG
>DATAJN010000306.1:0-1868 GCA_036262105.1 Ilumatobacteraceae bacterium | reverse complement strand
TGCCTCGGTGCACGCCGCCTGGCACTCGGCGTGCTCGAGGGTGAACAACCCGTCGGCCGTGGTGCTGCCGGCCTTGATGCCCAGCTTGTGCTCGGCGTGATGCATCAACTCGTCGGCTCCGAGCAACGCGCACGACATCGTTCCGCAGATGTTGATCAGGTACTTGCCCACCGGCTCGAACTTGAACATCTCGTAGAAGGTGGCGGTGCCGAGGACCTCTGCCGATGTCGCTCCGACCAGCTCGCCAATGTGCTTCATCGCCTCGTTGGTGACGTAGCCGTCTTGCTGCTGAGCGAGGTGCAACAGCGGAATGGTCGCCGAGCGGGCCAGCGGATACCGGCCGATGATCTCCTTGGCGAGCACGACGTTCGCTTCGTTCAACCGCGCCATTACCTGTCCACCTCGCCGAGGATGGGGTCGACGGAGGAGATCACCGCGACGGCGTCGGCGATCAGCCCGCCGCGCAGCATGTGTGGCATGCACTGGATGTTGACGAAGCTCGGCGCTCGCACGTGCAGGCGATACGGCGTGGCGGATCCGTCGCTGGCGATGTAGCAACCGATCTCGCCACGCGGACTCTCGATGGCGACGTACACCTCACCCTCGGGCACCTTGAAGCCCTCGGTGAAGATCTTGAAGTGATGGATCAATGCCTCCATCGACTCGTCGATGCGGGCTCGCGGCGGTGGGGTGACCTTCTTGTCTTGGATGCGGTAGTCGCCGCCGGGCATGCGATCGAGGATCTGGCGGACGATCTTCATGCTCTCGCGGACCTCGTTGAGACGGATCGCGTAGCGGTCGAAGGCGTCGCCGTACGAGCCGACGATCACATCGAAATCAAGTTCGGGGTAATGAAGATATGGCATGTCGCGGCGTAGGTCCCACGCCGTGCCGGTGCTGCGCAGGATCGGGCCGGTGGCGCCCAGCGCAACAGCTTCCTGCGCAGTGATCACGCCCACGCCCTGCAACCGTTCGCGCCAGATCGGCTGGCCGGTCATCAGCACGTCGTATTCCTCGAGTCGCGGCGGGATCAGCTCGAGCAGCCGGAGCACGTCGTCGCGCCAACCGGCTGGGAGATCGGCGGCCACACCACCGGGACGGATGAAGTTGTGGTTCATCCGCAGACCCGTGACCTTTTGGAAGAACCGCAGCACCTCTTCTCGCTCACGCCAGCCGTAGATCATCATCGACACCGCGCCGATGTCCATGCCGTTGGTGGCGAGGAACAGCAGGTGGCTGCTCATGCGGTTCAGTTCGCTGAGCAGCATGCGCATCCACACGGCGCGCTCGGGGATGTCGCCGTCGATGCCCAGCAGCTTCTCGGTGGCCATCGAGAAGACCAGCTCGTTGTTGAGGGGGCTGACGTAGTCCATGCGCGTGACGTTGGTGCCGCCCTGCATGTAGGTGAGGTTCTCACCCGTCTTCTCCATGCCGGTGTGGAGGTAACCGATGATCGGTTTGCAGCGCAGCACCTCCTCGCCGCGGAGCTCCAGCATCAACCGCAGCACGCCGTGCGTGCTGGGGTGTTGCGGACCCATGTTGATGATCATCGTCTGGTCTTCGGAAGCATCAACCGGAACATCGCCGAGCTTCGCAACGTCGGCCTCGCTCATCCGAAGCACCGAACCGACCTCGCGCAACAGCTCACGAGCAGTCAGCTCACTGCGCGGCTTCAACCCCTGCTCGGGCTCGTTTCCCGCACGGATGGTGTCGACGATGCTCATGGTCGGGCACCGAAGTCGCCGGAGAACTGCACGGGTATGGCGCCGGTGTCGTAGTCCTTGCGAAGCGGATGGCCTTCCCAATCCTCGGGCATCAGGATCCGCGTGAGGTCCGGGTGGTCGTTGAAGCTGATGCCGAACATGTCG
>DATAJN010000305.1:0-2109 GCA_036262105.1 Ilumatobacteraceae bacterium | reverse complement strand
GTGGTCGTCCATGAGATCGCCGAACTCGCCGCGCCCATGGTGTGTACGTCGCTCGGCATTCCATACGTCGATGTCGGGTACGGCCCGCTCACGCCGAAACCTCTACTGGAAGCGGCCGGCGCCGCCGTCGCACCGCATTGGCGCGAACGCGGTCTCGAACCCCATCCGCTGGCGGGCCTCTACCGCCATCTCTATGTGGATCCGTGCCCACCGGCCTTGCAGAACCTCGGGATTGCCGACCTGGACGCGGTGCAGCCGATGCGGCCGGTCGCTGTTGGCCCGCTCGCCATGGAGCGGCCGGTATGGTTCGACGACCTTCCTCGTCGCCCCACCGTGTACGTCACGTTGGGCACCATCTGGAACAGGGATCTGCGCTTCTTCGAGCTGGTGATCGAGGCGCTGCGCGACGACGTCAACCTCATCGTCACGGTCGGGTCCCAGAACGACCCCGAAGCACTCGGACCGCAGCCGAGCAGCGTTGTCATCAGACGGTTCATCCCCCAGCACGAGGTACTGCCATGGTGCGGCGCCGCCGTCATGCACGGCGGGTCGGGCACCATGCTCGGTGCGCTGGCTCACGGCCTGCCGCTGCTGGTGATCCCGCAGGGTGCCGACCAATGGGCGAACGCCCAGCAGGTGATCGCTGCCGGTGCAGGTCGTCGGTTGCTGCGCGACGACGTCTCGGCCGAGACGGTGCGAAAAGAGATCCAGGCCCTCCTCAGCGATCCCACCTACGTGAACGCTGCCGAGAACATCCGGGATCAGATCGGCAACATGCCTCCGCCGGCCGAAGCCATCGCCAGAATCGAAGACCTCGTGTGACCTACCGGACCTGGCGGGTGAAGTACACCCTCCGGTAGCCCTCGGCCTCGGCGCGGTGCGTCTCGATGTATCCGCGGCGCGGGTAGTACGCGAGGTTCGCTGTCATCTGCTCGTTGGTGTAGAGGCGGATCTCGTCGAAGCCGAGCCGCCGAGCCTCGTCGTCGGCGTCGGCGAGCAGCACCTTGCCGAGCCCTGTTCCCTGCGCTGCGGGTGATACGGCGACGTTGTCGACGTACAGATGATCTGCCTCGGGCCACATCACGATCACGCCGACGATCGCCTCGCCTGCCACGGCAACACGGACGAATCCGTCACCGATGAGACGGAAGTAGTCGGCGAGCATCGGCGCGGGTCTCTTGCCGATGGCCGCGACGTGCTGCTCGTAGGCGGCATTCACACAGTCGACCACGCCGTCTTCGTCGGCTGCTGTTGCCGTGCGAATGCGCACGTCTGCCGGGTCGGTCACACCGCCAAGTTAGTTGCCGGTCACGCGTCGTCGGATGCCGAGCAACTGCTTGCGCTCCATCACGAAGTGAATCGGTTCCAGGACGCGCGCCGAGATCCACTCCGCGACCAGCGGCATCCCGAAGTTGGCGCGCAGTCTCACGATCAGCCTCGTGCGATGGTCGTCGACCGGCTGCAGCACGAAGACCCACGTGCCGCCCTCCGGTAGCGATCCGGCTTTGGCCTCGACCAGAACCCGGCTGGGATCACCAATGGCGGTAACGATCGAGCGGTATTCATCGATGGCAACCACCGTGAACCCGGCCTCTGGCCCAGCGGTAGCGGGCGCAGCGCGGATCTGATCCCCGACGTCGAGGTGTTGCCACTCGGGCACGATCCGGTCGGCGTTGTGAAAGCGCAACCCGCACAGGCTCTCCAGCCAGTCGTAGCTGTAGAGGCCGCCGCGGTCTTGGCCCATTTGCACGAGCCACGGCCAGATGGCCTCCGGCGAGGCATTGATGGTGATCGCCCGGGTGGTGACGATCGTCGGGTTGCCGATCAGCTCGTCACCCGGCAGCGCGGCGTCGACATCGGAGGCCTCGGCGCCCCAACGCAGGAACCACCAGCGCGCCGCCGGATACAGGGCCCCCATCAGGATCAGCGTGAGAAGCTTCTTGGCGGGTCGGCGCATCATCGTCTCCTTCGTCATCGTGAGGAGTCGGCCTCACAACGGTCCAGAGCCATCCGTCCCGGAGCATTCACGTCAGGGTGCCGGCTGGCGTGCCAGACCGTCGAGCAGGCGATCTAGCGCGTATTCGAATCGCTCGTCTGCCGTCCCGGGGT
>DATAJN010000304.1:0-5249 GCA_036262105.1 Ilumatobacteraceae bacterium | reverse complement strand
CCCAGCAACGACGATCACGGCGTCGGCAGCGGTGATGCGGTCGAGGTGGGCAAGCAGGCGGTGCAGCCCCGAAACTCCGATGTCGCTCAGCCGGTCGGGCTCGAAGCCGTAGGCGCGCAGGGTGAGCACGCACTCGTCGACGATCGGCGAGTCGCTGGTGCCGGCACTCGCCACGAGCACGTTGGCAGCGCGGTGAGCCTCGGGTCGCCGCCACAGCATTGCGCTGCCGACCCGTTCCCCGGGGCCGTGCGCCGCGCTGACTGCGGCAAGCTGCCCTTCATCGGCCCGAGTCAGCAGCACAGGGCCCACACCGTTGGTCAACAGCTCACCGACGATGGCCACGCATTGCTCGACGCTCTTGCCGCGGCCGTAGATGGCCTCGGGCATTCCTTGACGCAGTGCCCGGTGGTGGTCCACCAACGTGTCGCCGACTTCGGCGAATGGCAAGCGGCGCAGTCGTTCAACCGCAGTGTCGGGGTCGATGGTGCCGCTGCGGACGTTGTCGATCAGTTGGCGCAGCGCGGCTTCGTCCACCGGACCATTGTGGCGGCGATCAGCTCCAGGTTTCCAACGCCTCGAGAAAAGCCTCGCCGGGAATGCGCAGCACTTGGCCGGTTGTCGTACAGCGCACGGTTGCAGTGCGGGGCACGTCGTACAGCACGCCGAGCTCGCCGAACGAGTCACCGGCTCGCAGGGTGCGGATGAAATCAGGCTCTTCACCGAAGTGGCTGATCATCACGTCGAACTCGCCTTCGACGATGAAGAACACATCGTCGCCCCGCTCGCCCTGGCGAATGATCGAGTGTCCGGCTTCGACCCACTCGCGCAGCGTTGTGTCGGCCAAGGCTTGCAAGCCGGCGAGTGTGACGAAGCGCAGTGAAGGGATCGTGCCGAGCAGAACTGCGACCGGCTGCGACAAGCTGCTCATCCCCGGAATCATGTCGGGCATCAGCGCGAGCGCGACGTGGGGTCTGGTGAAACCCGATTGGGCTCCGGCGTTCCATGACCGGGTGTTGCTTCGTCCTTCGTTGCCAATCACGCTCATCGTCGTGGGTTCCCCGTTGCTACGCAGATCGTCTCCTCGAGAAGAGCGTGTGCTGGCGTCGCCTGATACGCGCTATCTCAGGTCGAGCAGGAGGGATTGGTTCGATCGCCCGATTCGCCCGTGGATGTCGAACAGCGCCGTGTCCGACATGCCCACGCCATGCGGCCCGTGATGTGTCGTGCTGGCCATCCCGACCCATTCGCCCCGCATCGGGTGGAACAGGTGGATGGTGAGGTCCGGATTCAGGAAAAGGTGCGACTCGAAGGGGAGGACGTGGGAGATGCCGTTGGCGAAGTCGGCGGCACCGGCGATGCGTTGCATCGATGTCAGCGGCTGGTCGGAGAACACTGGAACGGTCAGGCGAATCCAGTCGAACACGGCGCCGTTCACTCGGCCGGGCGTGTCGACGAACCGGTGCTCGACTGCCCCGTTGTGGAATGCCACGTAATCGACCGACGTGAGCTCATCCTGAGTGCCGTGCTCCGGCCCGAGTGGTGCGTCTTCGCGTGCAAGGAGTGGTCCCAGGTCGGTGTCGTCGTGAGGAAGCGCCACGTCGGCCTCGCGGATCCGCAGCGCCCGTCCTCGAGCGAGGACGGTGTTGGTGGACACGAGCCTGACCGTCGCCTCGACGACAGAGACCTTTCGTCCGGGTCGGGTGATCTCGACGTCGACAACGAGTGGTTCCACCGGAACGGGTCGCTCCAGCTCGACGGTGAGGCGGGAGATGAACCAAGCGACGCCGTCATCTGGTAGTTGCTCGATCGCCTGGGCGATCAGCGCGGCAACCGGGCCACCGTGCAACGACCTCGGGTCCCACGGCCCACGGGACAGGGCCGTCGGCACGACGTTGTTGCCGTCGAGCCGTTCGAACAACGACGCTGCGCTTTCCGTCGTGCCGGCCACGTCGTCGACTCTAAAGGCTCGGCTTTCATATCATCCGGTTGAAGCAGGCCCGTGCCAATAGCCTGTGGTGCGTGATCAGTCCCGCCACTCGTATCGGCTTTCTCGGCCCGCTCGGTACGTTCACCGAGCAGGCATTGAAATCGCAGCCCGACCTAGCGGTGGCCGAGCACTTGTTGTATCGCACCATGCCCGACGTGCTCGACGCGGTCGAAGGCGGCGAAGTCGATTTCGGATTCGTGGCCATCGAGAACTCGATCGAGGGCACCGTCAACCTCACGCAGGACGAGTTGGCGTTCAGCCACGACCTGTTGATCCAGCGCGAAGTGGTGCTCGACATCGAACACTGCCTCCTGGCCAAGCCGGGTACGACGCTGGCCGACGTGAAGACCGTGCTGTCCATCCCGGTTGCTACAGCGCAGTGTCATGCATACGTGCGCGCCGCGTTGCCGCAGGCCGAGTTGCGGGCCGCCAACTCGACGGCAGAGGCAGCGCGAACCGTCAGCGAGGAAGCCGGGCCCGGCTCGGCGGCGATCGCACCCCGCATTGCCGGCGACGTGTACGGGTTGGCTGTACTGGCCGACGACATCGCCGACCATCCCGGCAACCAAACCCGGTTCGTGCTGGTCGCCCGCAGCGGTGTTCCCGCGCCCACCGGTCACGATCGCACCGCCATGGTGATCTACCAGCGCGCCGACGAGCCTGGCAGCCTGATCTCGATCCTGCAGGAGTTCGCTGCCCGGCGGATCAACCTCTCGAACCTGCTGTCGCGGCCGACCAAGGATGGCGGGCTCGGTGACTACTGCTTCGTGATCTACGCCGACGGCCACATCGCCGACGAGTTGATGGCCGATGCCGTGCGGTCGCTGCATGCCAAGCAGGGCAAGGTCAAGTTCCTCGGTTCCTACCCAGCGGTTGGCGAACATGCCCACACGGCCAGGGAACATGCCGACGCCAGGTGGCGCGAGGCCGACGACTGGGTCGAGTCCCTCCGCGACCAGATCACCTGACCATCTCCCTGGTGGAGTGTTTCGAGGCACCGGGGTGAGCGCGTAACACTCCACACCTCGCCTGTGGAGTGTTTCGAGGCACCCAGGGGACCGCGTAGCACTCCACATGGGGTGGGGGTGGGTAGCCTCGATGCCGGAACGGTGGCAGAGCGGACAAATGCACCCGCCTTGAAAGCGGGAGGCTCACAAGGCCCGGGGGTTCGAATCCCTCCCGTTCCGCGGTAGGAGGTTCGTTCACTCCTTAGGAGCGGCCCCATCCTTGGTTGCGTCGAAGTCGACGTCGGCGGTCTCGACCACGCTGGCGATGCGTCCGGGGGCCGCTTGCCACGTCCAGTACATGTTGGTGTGGGCGATCACCTTGTCGGCCGGCGGCAGGCCGTAGTCGGAGAAGTCCTCGGTGGTGTGGGCGTCACTGACCAGTGTTGTGTCGTAGCCGCGGACGAACGCGCCGTGGAGCGTCGCGCGGACGCACGCGTCGGTCTGTGCACCGGTGACGACGAGCCGGCCAACACCTCGTTGGGCAAGTTCCGCCTCGAGGATGGTGTCTTCGAAGGAGTCGCCGTAGTGCTTGTGCACGACCGGCTCGGATTCCAAGCGCCGCAATTCGGGCACGTACTGCCAGCCATCGGTGCCCTCGGGGACGTCGTCATCGGAGTGCTGCACCCAGATCACCGGCACCTGCTGGCTGCGGGCCTTCTCGACGAGCGTGTTGATGTTGGCGATCACCTCGTTGCGATGATGGGTCTTGGCCACCACGTCGTTCTGCACGTCCACCACCAACAAGGCGGTGTTCGGACGGTCGCGCAGACTGGTCATGTTGGTCTCCTCTCGACCCGTGAACGCTAATCCTGGTCCAGAAGCGATTCAGTAGCTGAACGTCGTCGCGGCCTCGTCGCCAATCCATTCCCACATGGGGACAGTGCCGCCGAGCGCGGCACCCTCGATGAGCGTCGAGTCATCGAGGCGCTTGGCGTTGAAGCAGATCGGGCACACGAGGTATCGACCACCGGCGGCGACGTAGCGAGCCTGCAGGTCGGCGATCGGCGGACAGCCCTCGCACGCTGTGCCGATCCCTACGCCTTGTATGCCGAGCCGCACCGCCTCCTTGGTGAGGAACATCAAGGTCGGGCGGCCGGACTCGGCGGCAGCGACGGCGACGAGCAAGGCGATGGTGACCTTCTCGGTGTCCTCGAGACCAGTTGCCAGACTGACGACGGCTTTGTTGCTCATGGAGTCCTCCTCGGTTGGGTGGGTGATGCCTATCGTCCGCCCCGATCGGTCCCGGCAGCAAGTACAGAATCTGAAGTACGCGGCTCGTCGCAGCAGGACTAAGTTCAGGCCGTGGTTGGGTACGGTCAGTTCTGTCCGGTTGCCAAGACGTCCGAACTGTTGTGCGAACGCTGGGTGCCGTTGATCGTTCGTGAGCTCCTGTGCGGGAGCCGCCGCTTCGGAGAGATTCAACGCGGTGTGCCGTTGATCTCGCCGGCACTCCTCACCAAGCGACTCCGGCAGCTGGAGGCCGCAGGCGTGATCGAGCGGGTCGCGGCCGGGCACGGGTCGAACTACGTGCTGACCGACGCCGGGTGGGAGCTGTACCCCATCATCGAGGCGATGGGAGTGTGGGGCCAACGATGGGCACGAAGCCGCTACACCGTCGACGAACTGGACCCTGCCCTGTTGATGTGGGACATGCGCCGAATGCTGCAACCGGCGGGCCTTGCCCCGGCGCGGACCGTCGTCGAGTTTCGCTTTGCCGCCGCGCCCGCCGGCAAGTCGACCTACTGGCTCGTCGTCGACGGGGGCATCGATCTGTGCCTGGTGGATCCTGGGCACCCGGTCGATCTCTGGGTTCGCGCCGACCTCCGCTGTCTCACCCAGGTGTGGATGGGAGACCGAACCATGCACGACGCGATCGACACCGGGGCGATCGCGCTCGAAGGCCAGCGCTCACTCATCCGCCGCTTTCCCGACTGGCTGGGGCAGCACCCGGTCCTGGCAAAAGTCGCGCCTGCTCAGTCGGTCGCGTACCAACCGTTGACGTCGACCACCAAGTGAGCGTCGGCACTAACCGGCATGGCCGGAATCCCCTGTTCAGCGGCTTATTCTGGCGGGCTCCTCAGCCCACTTGATGAGGGCCGATCCTGCGGGTGGCCTCCAGATACAGGTCGGCAAGATCGTGCCGTCCATCGCTCGTGAAGTGAGAGACGAACTCATAGCTCAGTTCCATCGCCGCCGCCCGTTGTGCCACGGCTGCCTCCGACTGCGGCTTGTCGACGACGTCGGGCAAGTCGAGT
>DATAJN010000303.1:0-3253 GCA_036262105.1 Ilumatobacteraceae bacterium | reverse complement strand
GCATCAGACGACCTCCGCGAAGCTGACCTTGAAGCGGGCACCGCCACCGGGCCGATCCTCGACCCAGGCCTCACCACCATGGGCGTGGGCATGCTCGACGACCAGCGCCAGACCGAGGCCGGTGCCGACGCGATGGCGGGCCGCGCTGCCGCGGGCGAAGCGCTCGAAGATGCGAGCACGCTCGCCGCGGGCCACGCCGGGACCTGCATCATCAACGGACAAGGCGATGCCCTGTCTGCCTTGCGGATCGACCCTGACCCGCGTTGGCCCGCCGGCGTGCTCGCGTGCGTTGTCGAGCAAGTTGGCGAGGATCCGTTCGAATCGCAGCTTGTCGATGCGTACGGTCTTGGGAACCTTCGGGTCGATCTCGATGGGCGTCTCGCCGAAGCCGTAGCGGTGGGCGATTCGAGTCACCAGCTCCTTGATGTCGACCTCTTCGCGGATCATCTCCGATGAACCGGCGTCGATCCTCGACAGCTCGAGCAGGTCCATCACCATTTGATCGAAGCGCCGAACCTGGCCGACGACGACATCGAGCGCCTGCTGGCTCCGCTCGGGCAGGTCGGCGCGGCGACCGTCGAGCACCTCGACCGCAGCCGTCAGCGCAGTGATCGGCGAGCGCAACTCGTGACTGACGTCGGAGGCGAAGCGCGCCTCACGTTCGAACCGGGTCTGCACAGCGTCGGCCATGTCGTTGAACGACTTCACGAGCAGGCCAAGATCGGGGTCGCCTTCCGGAGCCATTCGGGTATCGAGCCCACCGGAGGCGATCTCGCCGGCGGCAATGGACACCCGAGAGATCGGTCGCAGCAAGCGCCGACTGGTGGACCATCCCAAGGCGCCGGCGAACAGCGTGGTGACGGCGGCCCCGATTCCGAGAGCGGTGCTGATCTTGCGCAGAGCGCTGTCGGTGTCGCCGAGCGGAACTGCTTCGTAGTACTGCGCCTTGACCGCGGGGATGTTGATCCCGACCGCCATGTACGGCTCGCCCTTCACGCTGAACCGCTGGGTGGCGGCAGCGCCTGGGGCGGCGACGATCGCCATCAACTGCGGCGGGTACGACGATGGACTGAAGCTCGCATCCGAGATCCATTGGTTCTGCCCGTCGACGGTGAGGAACGCGAATCCTTCTCCGCTTCGCTTGAGGCTCTGAACGAGGTCCAACATGACTCGGCTGGTGGGTGCTGGTGTGGACAGCAGTGTGAGTCGCACGGAGTTGGCATCGGAGATGGCCTGGGTGATGATCACCTGTGACCGTTGGTCGACGAGGAAGTTGCGGGACACGCCGTACGTGACCACCGCCAGGGCCAGGCTGGCGACCAGCGCCGTCAGGCTGAAGAACAACGTGACGCGTGTGCGCAGACGGAGCGAACGCTTTCGACGGACCACCGGCACAGTGTGCCCGATCAGGAGCTACCCCGCCGCTACAGGCCGTCGAACCCGATGGTCAGGCGGCTGCGCCGACGAGCGGCCCTGCTTGTTCTTCGCTCGACAGAACCGGCGCGAACGTATCGAGGTCGGCGAGGATCAGTTCGCTGCGCAGCATCAACTCGCTGCAGACGAACACCAGTTGTTGGTTGCGACCTGCACAGACCCGGGCGACCTCACGCAGCGCATCGAGGCCGACCTCGGCCAGCAGCGAGACGCCGGTGAGATTGATGACCAGGCCGTACGTGGGCGGCCCGATGAGGCACGTGCTGCGGATCGAAGTCGCCTGTTCGCGATTGATGATGGGTCCGGCGATGGAGATCATCGTCACGTGGCGGGAGGTGTCGGTGTGCGCCGTGAGGATCGGTGTCAACATCTGGCAGCCTCCTGGGGACGGACTCATTGGACGGATCGCAAGAATCGCTGGATTGGATGTGCTGCCCGCAGTTCACACGCTGCCGGTGAGGTACCAGGGGGAGGTAGGCACCCCACCGGGGCAGCGTGAACAATCGCTATGTTGCAGTACCAATGTGACGAGACAACGCGGCAAGTGTGCGTTTTCTGTAACAGAATGACCACACGGAGTAGGTTCCACCAGTGCATTCGCTGCTTTTCATCGAAGATGACGACGCCATCCGGCTGGCGTTGAGCTTGGCCCTCGAAGACGAGGGCTACGAGGTGCGCGAGGCCGAAGACGGCCGCTCCGGGCTGGCTGCCTTCCTCGAGCGAGAACCCGATCTCGTCCTGCTCGATCTGCGCCTTCCCGACATGAGCGGGTTCGAAGTGTGCCGCAACCTACGGGCCACCAGCATCGTTCCGATCATCATCGTCACCGCCCAGGCCGACACCTACGACCTGGTCGCCGGTCTCGAGGCCGGCGCCGATGATTACGTCACCAAGCCGGTCGTACCGAAGGAACTGGCCGCCCGCATCCGCGCCGCGTTGCGTCGAGTGCACTTGCACGACCTGCCGTCGACCGCGCCTGCCAGCCGTTTCGGTGATGTCGAGCTGCGGCGTGAGCAGGGCATCGCCCTGAAGAACGGACGCGAACTGAGCCTGACCAAGACCGAGTTCCGCCTGCTCTGCGAGTTCGCCGATCACGTCGGAATGGTGCTCTCACGTGATCAGCTTCTCGAGCGAGTGTGGGGCTACGAGTACCTCGGCGACAGTCGACTGGTCGACGCGCACGTGCGCCGCCTGCGGGTGAAGATCGAGGATCAACCCGATGAGCCCAAGCTGATCGTCACCGCCCGAGGCATCGGCTACCGCCTGCTGCCCTGAACGAGAGACGGAGCGGGGCGGCTGCGCAGGTACTCGCCGAGACCCTTGGCCTGCGGGTCGAACGCCGTGCTCGAGGCAACTCCCTCACCGAGGTAACCGACGATCACGAAGTTGAGGGCCAGCAGGTTGGGCAGTTCGTATCGATGGACGGTCAGTCCGGAAGCCTCGGGGATCAAGGTTGGGATCGTGTCGGCCGTCAAGTTCTCGACCAGCCAGGCATAGCCGGCCGCATCGCCGGCCCATATGCCCAGGTTGGCGTTTCCGCCCTTGTCGCCGGATCGAGCCCCGAACCACTCTCCGAGTGGTTGGCCTGGTTGCGGGCCTGATGGTGTGACATGTTCCACCGGTGTCGCAGGTGGAGGCGACGGAGCCGAGGCCCCCGTCGGTGCTCCTTCGATCGCCCGGCGCGAGCCGTCAGCGAGCACGACCTCCTGGTGGACCTCGTCGTTGGCGACCAAGGCGGGCCAGTACACACCGAACGGCTGAGCCTCGGTGGGCTGCGATGACACGAAGAACCCGGGATAGTTGGCCAGAGCCAGTTCGA
>DATAJN010000302.1:0-13756 GCA_036262105.1 Ilumatobacteraceae bacterium | reverse complement strand
CGCCAATGCCTGCTCGGGACGGATCTTCGACGGACCACACCCGAAGCGCCCGTCGCTGGGCAGCAACGAACGAGGGATCTCCATCAGCGTGGGGGTCTGCACCCTGTCAGTCTCGCCCGCCGAACGGGGTGGTCCAACGGGCTTTGACGAAATGTCGCCCCGATGCCGCGGGTGCCTCCAAGTAGGCTCGGGATTTGCAACTCCAATGAAGGGCTCAGCAATGAACCGCACCTCCGAACGCCTCGCCACAATCGCCGAATCGGCCACCCTCGCGGTCGACGCCAAGGCCAAGGCATTGAAGGCCAAGGGTGAGAACGTCATCGGCTTCGGCGCTGGCGAGCCCGACTTCCCGACGCCCGACAACATCGTCGAAGCGGCCGCCCGCGCCTGCCACGATCCGAAGTACCACAAGTACAGCCCTGCCGCCGGTCTGCCGGAGCTCCGCGAAGCCATTGCGGTGAAGACGCTCCGCGACTCCGGGTTCCGATGTCAGGCCAGCCAGGTGCTGGTCACGAACGGCGGCAAGCATGCCGTGTTCACTGCGTTCGCCGCGCTGTGCGACCCCGGCGACGAAGTCATCTGTCCGGCCCCGTATTGGACCACCTATCCGGAGGCCATCAGGCTCGCCGGCGGAGTGCCAGTGGTCGTGCAGACCGACGAGACCACCGGGTTCAAGGTGACCATCGAGCAACTCGATGCATCGCTGACCCCGCGTACAAAGGTCTTGCTGTTCGTCAGCCCCGACAACCCCAGTGGGGCCATCTACTCGCCGGAAGAGGTCGAGGCCATCGGGCTGTGGGCCCTCGACCACGGGATCTGGGTGCTCACCGACGAGATCTACGAGCACCTCGTGTACGGCGACAACAAGTTCGTCAGCATGCCGGCAGTGGTGCCCGGCCTCGCCGACCAATGCGTCATCGTCAATGGCGTCGCCAAGACGTATGCCATGACCGGCTGGCGTGTTGGCTGGATGATCGGGCCGAGCGACATGATGAAAGCAGCGATCAACTTCCAATCGCACAGCACGTCGAACGTCACCAACGTTGCCCAGGTTGCCGCACTCGAGGCGGTCAGTGGCGATCTGTCGGCAGTGGGCATGATGCGCGACGCCTTCAGCCGCAGAGCGGTCACCATGCATCGGATGCTCAACGAGATCCCCGGCGTTCATGCGATCGTGCCCCAGGGCGCGTTCTACTGCTACCCCAACTTCTCGTCGTTGCTCGGCCGCCCGATCGGCCCCCACGGCACGGTCAGCAGCACCACGCTGGAGCTCGCCGACAACATCCTCAGCGAGGCCAAGGTGGCATTCGTACCCGGCGAGGCCTTCGGTACCCCTGGCTACGCGCGCTTCAGCTTCGCCATGGCCGATGCCGACATGGAGGAAGGCATTCGACGCATTCACCAGTGGGCGACGGCCTAGCCAGCACTCCCAGTTCGTGACCACGCCGACGCCATTCCACGACCTCGACGAGTACATCGCCCTGCCGCGCCTCGATGGTCTGGCGCTGTCACTCGACGGCACACGGCTGGTGGTGGGGATGAACGTGCTCGACCCGAAGCGCACCCGCTACGTGACGGCGCTGTGGGAAGTCGATCCCCACGGCGAGGGCCCTGCCCGCCGCCTCACCCGCAGTGCCAAGGGCGAGAGCGGGGCAGCGTTTCTTCCCGACGGATCGCTTCTGTTCGTTTCGTCGCGCCCCGACCCCGCCGGGTCGGAGGACGAACCCGAACCGGCCTTGTGGCGCCTTCCGGCCGGCGGCGGCGAGGCCGGCGTGTTGGCGACTCGGCCGGGTGGAGTCGGCGGGGTGATCGTCGCCAGAGACAGCGGCACGATCGTCGTCAGTTCCAACACGCTGCCTGGCGCGAGCACTGCTGAGGACGATCAGCGACGCCGCACGGCGCGCAAGGACAACAAGATCAGCGCGATCCTGCACGAGTCATACCCGGTCCGGTTCTGGGACCACGATCTCGGTCCGGATGCTCCCCGCCTCATGGTCGGCGACGCGCCGGGCGACGAGGTCGAGACCATCGAGCTGCGCGACGTCACTGGTCACGTCGGCACCGCGCTCTCCACTGACGAGGCGTCGTGGTCGATCTCTCCGGATGGCCGCACGATCTATGCCGGGTGGAGCATCGTCGAGCAGGGCGGCTCGAACCGCCTCGGGATCGTTGCTGTCGACGTCGCCTCCGGGCGGCGGGTGGAGTTGGTGTCCGACGCCGACCATGAGTATTCGATGCCGGTGGTCTCGCCCGACGGGTCGCGCCTGGCGTTCGTCACGATGACGCGACCATCCACCGCCGAGCCGCCTGATGTGCACCTCGCTGTTGTGGAGCTGGCAGACGACGGCATGTCGACCGCCGGCGCAGTTCGGGTCATCGCTGCCGATTGGGACCGCTGGCCTCGTCACCCCGCTTGGTTGCCCGAGGGCACGGCGCTCGTGGTGGCCACGGACTCCGACGGTTGTGCGCCGGTGTTCCGTATCGATCTCGACGGGACGGTCACCCGGCTGACGGCCGACCATGGGGCATACTCATCCGTCTGCGTTGATCCAAACGGGCAGTGGATCTATGCGCTGCGGTCGGCGATCGACGCGCCGCCGGCGCCCGTGCGCATCGCTTCATCCTCGGCTGATCAAGAGCAGACGATGTTGCGCGGTCCCGCGGCCGTCCCACCGCTCCCCGGATCGCTGACGACCGTGTCGGCCGCCGCCGCCGATGGGACGTCTGTACGGGCGTGGCTCGTGCTGCCTGACGGCGCCAGCGAGGGCACTCCCGCACCGCTCCTGCTTTGGATCCATGGCGGGCCATTGGGCTCGTGGAACTCGTGGTCGTGGCGCTGGAACCCGTGGTTGATGGCTGCCGCCGGTTACGCGGTGTTGCTGCCCGACCCGGCATTGTCGACCGGTTACGGTCTCGCGTTCATCGCGCGGGGATGGGGTGCCTGGGGAGCCGAGCCGTTCACCGATCTGATGACGATCACCGACGTCGTCGAACGGCGGGCCGACATCGACGCCACGCGTACCGCGGCGATGGGGGGCTCGTTCGGCGGCTACATGGCCAACTGGGTGGCCACGCACACGGATCGCTTCAAGGGCATCGTCACCCACGCCAGCTTGTGGGCGCTCGAGCAATTCGGGCCGACGACGGATTCGTATCACTACTGGCGGCGGGAGATGTCGTCGGCGATGGTCGCTGCCAACAGCCCGCACCTGTTCGTCGAGCAGATCACCACTCCGATGCTCGTCATCCACGGTGACCACGACTACCGAGTGCCGATCGGCGAGGCGTTGCGGTTGTGGGCCGAGCTCGCCGAACACCATGGCGGCGACGACGGCACGATGCCACACAAGTTCCTCTACTTCCCCGACGAGAACCACTGGGTGCTCAGCCCCCAGCACGCCAAGATCTGGTACACGACGGTGCTCGCCTTCGTCGACACAACCGTCCGCGACCAACCGTGGTGCGTGCCGGACGCCCTTCGCTGAGGGCAAACGTCACCACACGTTGTGGGAGGCGAAGCCGACCAGGACGACCAGCGCAAGGCACTCGGCGACCTGTTCGCAGGTGCCCAGCACGTCGCCGCTGATTCCACCGATCTTGCGCATCGACAGCCATCGGATGACGGCGATGGTCGCGATGGCAACGCCGAGCAACGGTATGGCGCGCAGGCCGACCACCACGGCGCTGAGGGCGACGCCGAGCAGCACGCCACCGACCGCCCGGCGAGGTGTGGCCGCCTGGCCGTAATCGACTCCGAGCCCGCGGTGAGCCGCCATGGGTGCAACACCCATCAATCCGACCGCAGTGCCACGAGCCACGGCGTGCGCGGCGATGGAGGCGACGAACATCGCCATCGGGCCGGGGAACGACCCGAGGCAGAGGATGCGTATGACGATCGAGCAGCACAAGGCGGCGACGCCGTAACTGCCGTGGGTGGAGTCCTTGAGGATCAGCAGACGCCGCTCGATCGTTGTTCCACCGGCGAAGGCGTCGGCCACGTCGGCGAGACCGTCTTCGTGGAACGCGCCGGTGATCAACATCCCGACCACGGTGGCAACGGCTGCACCCACGATCGGCGGGACGAGGTACCACAGGCCCGCAGCGGCCCCGCCGACGCAGGCACCGACCAACGCTCCGACGACCGGGAACCACGAGACGCTGGCGGCGACGTCGGGCTCGCGCCGCAACCGGATGGGGATGCGTGTCAGGAATTGGAGAGCGGCGAACAGACTTCTCAGCCGAACCACTCCCCGAATGTCGGGACTTCGGTGACGCCCGCACAGGCCATGGCCACCAGCGGCACCGCGGCCATCGCCCCGGAACCTTCGCCGAGACGCATCTCCAGATCGAGGAGCGGCCGCTTGCCGAGATGCTCCAGCAGCGCGCGGTGACCAGGTTCGGCGGAGCAATGCCCGACTTGGCAGTGGTCGAGAGCTCGCAATGATGTCGCGTGCAACGGCAAGGCCGATGCCGTGACGACGTAGCCGTCGAGCAGCACCGGCAGCCCACGCAGGCGCGCCGCCACGATCGACGCGGCGATGGCAACGAGTTCCGCACCGCCCAGTTCGCGCAACACCTCCAAAGGATCACTGACGCTGGCGATGCGCTCGACGGCCATTCGCACGGCGTCGCACTTGCGGGCCAGCCCGTCGTCGTCGACACCGGTGCCGCGTCCGACCCACGCGGCGATGTCGCCGCCGCCGATCGCGGCAGCGATGGCAGCTGCGACTGTGGTGTTGCCGATCCCCATCTCGCCGAGAACGAGAAGATCGGCGTCAAGCGATTCCACCGCTTCGCGCCCTGCAGTGCACGCCTCGTCGAATCGCTCGTCGGTCATCGCCGACTCGATGCGGATGTCGCCGGTCGGGCGGCCCACTCCTACATCGATGGCCGATACGGTCGCGCCGGCGATTGCCGCGAAGGCGCTGATGGTCGACTTCCCAGCGCGGTACGCAGCCAGCATCGCGGCGGTGACATCGATCGGGTACTTGCTCACCCCGGCCGCGGCGACGCCGTGATCCGCCGCGAAGATCAGGGCCGCGGGCTTGCGCACAGCGGGATTCGCCGTGCCCTGCCACTCGGCAACCCACGCCGCCACTCCGTCGAGTCGCGCCAGCGCGCCGGCCGGTCGCAGGATCTCCGCAGCGCGGGCGCGAACAGCGTCGCCTGATGCCAAATCGCCAGGCGGCATCGTTACCAACGCCTCGGCAAGCCAGGTCATGTGAGTTCCTTCCACGGGTCGCCGAGCCGCAGTGCCCTGCCGGCGACCATGAATAGCGTGGTCGTTGCCACCGACGCAATTGCCCGGTTCACCCGTCCGAGCTCGTCTCGATAGGTGCGACCCAGCTCGGTTTCCGGATGCACGCCGAGGCCGACCTCGTTGGTGATCACGACGCTTGGTCCACGTCGTTCGGCGAGAGCGCAGGCGACGGCCGCGGCATCGGCGCAGCCGTCGTGGTGCAGTTCGTTGGCGACCCACACGGTGAGACAATCGACGATCAGCAGTGGTTCGCCGGGAGCGGCAGCGATTGCCGAACCCAGGTCTACAGGAGTCTCGATGGTCGGCCAGTCGGGGCGCTCGCGACGATGCCGCGAGATTCGCGAGCGCATGTCGTCGTCGAACGGTTCCGCAGTGGCCATGAACAACACATTGCCGTCGTGTCGCCTGCCGATCTCTACCGCGAGCGCCGACTTCCCGCTGCGCGCCCCACCGATCAGCAAGATCACGTCACCCACGTCAGTACTCGATGCCCTTCTTGGCAACGACTCCCTTGTCGTAAGCGTGCTTCACCTTGCGCATCTCGGTGACCGTGTCGGCGATCTCGACGATCTCACTGGGGCAGTCACGTCCGGTGACGATCACGTTGACGTCGTCAGGACGCTCGCGCAGCGCATCGACGACCGCCGCAGTATCGATCCAGCCCCACGTGCACAAGTAGGTCAGCTCGTCGAGGATGACAAGGCGATGTTTGCCGGCGGCGATGATCTCGGCGGCCGTGTCCCAGGCGCGCTGGGCGACCGCCTTGTCGTGATCGAGGTTCGTGGAATCCCAGGTGAACCCTTCGCCGAGTGAGTACCACTCGACCCCGAGCTGCCGGCCGATCTTCTCCTCGCCGACCTTCCACTCACCGCTCTTGACGAACTGCAACACCACCACGGGCCAACCCAAAGCCACCGAACGCAGCATCACACCGAACGCCGCGCTGCTCTTTCCCTTCCCGTCGCCGGTGTTCACCAGCAGCAGCGAGGTGACTCTCGCCAGCCCCTCGGGGCGCGGATCTTGCGTTGGAGGAGTGTCGGCCATGGACTGTGGAGCATAGGCACAGCGGTGCTAACGTCGTGCCGTTCGGCGCTGCCGAATGTAGTGAATCCAGCGAAGCCCGGTGAGATCCCGGCACTGTCCCGCAACGGTGGTTCGTGTTCGACACGACGAGTCCGGTCGCCTCGTTCCCTACGCGAAACCTGGACCCTCGAGGCAAGGGCGGTTCGCGGTGGAGCGCCCACCGCTTCCCACACTTGTCCTCCAACAACATGGAGGATTTTCATGAAACGGATTCCGTTTCCGGCTGCGACGACAGCCGTTTTGGCAACTGTCATCCTGCTAGCCGCATGCGGTAGCGACGCCCCGGCGGCCGACGACACGCCGCTGGTCACCGCTGCGGTCACGACGCAAGCGTCTGCACCACCTGCGGCGTCGACAACGTCGACGTCGCCCCCTGTATCACGGATCGTCAGCCTGTCACCGACCGCAACCGAGATGCTGTACGCAATCGGCGCCGGCGCTCAGGTGTTGGCGGTCGACGATCAATCGAACTATCCGCCAGAGGTGCTCGACAAGCCGCACGAGCTCTCCGGCTATCAGCCGAACGTCGAAGCCATCGCCGCCCTCAAGCCCGACCTGGTGCTGATCGGCGACGACACCAGCGGCTTGAGCAAGCAGCTCGACTCGCTCGGCCTGGCGACGTGGGTCGGCCTGGCGACCACATCGTTCGACGGCATGTACGACCAGATCGAACAGCTCGGTGCCCTCACGGGTCATGTCGGTGACGCGGCGGAGCTCGTGTCCAAAGTGCAGACCGACATCCACGGGGCAGTCAAGGCCGCACCCAAGCCCGCGCAGCCGTTGACGTACTACCACGAGCTCGACAACACGTACTACAGCGTCACGGAGAACACGTTCATCGGTCAGGTGTATTCGCTGTTCGGCATGCACAGCATCGCCGACCTCCAGGAAGTCTCCAGCGACTATCCACAACTGTCCGCCGAGTCAATCATCTCGGCCAACCCCGATTTCATCTTCCTTGCCGACGGTGGCTTCGGCGAATCGCCCGAGACAGTCGCGGCCCGGCCGGGGTGGGCCAACCTCGAGGCGGTCACCAACGGCAACGTCGTCGTCGTCGATGCCGACATCTCGTCGCGCTGGGGCCCGCGCATCGTCGACTACATCAAAGCCATCTCGGCAGCGGTCAGCAAGGCAGTGGCGGCCGGGTGACGATGCAGATCTCCACCCGCCGGCGATGGTGGACGATCGCAGCCGTCGCGTCCCTGATCATCGCCGCGTTCCTCGGCGTGATGATCGGCCCGGCAGGCCGCGTGTCATCGGCGAACTGGGACATCGTCTGGAACGTTCGCATGCCGCGGGTCGCCCTCGCCGGAATCGTGGGGGCCATGCTGTCGCTTGCAGGCGCCAGTTATCAGGGAGTGTTCCGCAATCCACTCGTCGATCCGTACCTGCTCGGCGTCGCCGCCGGCGCCGGGCTGGGTGCCACGATCATCTTCGCCGTGGGCCGTGAGGCCACCAAGGGCTGGCCGATCGACCCGCTGCCGGTGGTCTCGTTCGTCGGCGGTCTCGTCGCCGTGATGATCACCTACCTCGTCGGGGCCGCGTTCGGGGCCTCCAAATCGAGTGTCACGCTCGTGCTCGCCGGCGTTGCCGTCGTCTCGCTGTTCACGGCGATCCAGACGTTCGTGCTGCAGCGCAACAACGACGTCATCCGCGAGGTCTATTCATGGATCCTCGGGCGTGTGTCGAATGCGACGTGGGGCGATGTCCGCCTCGTCCTGCCTTACGTGATCGTCTGCTCGGCCGTGTTGTTGTTGCATCGTCGGCATCTCGATCTCTTCCGTGTCGGCGACGATGAGGCCGCCTCGCTCGGATCCGACGTTGCCAGGGTGAGGATCGTCGTGGTGATCGCCGCCACAATGGGCACCGCCGCCGTGGTCAGCGTGAGCGGGTTGATCGGATTCGTGGGTGTGATCGTTCCTCATGCCGTGCGATTGATGGCCGGCGCCTCCTACCGCCGCGTGCTCCCGCTCAGCCTCATCGTCGGAGCGACGTTCCTGATCCTCGTCGACATACCCGGCCGCGTGTTGCAGAAGCCGGCGGAAACGCCGATCGGAGTCGTCACCGCCTTCTTCGGGGCGCCGTTCTTCATCCTCCTGCTGCGCAGTCGTAAGACGATGGCATGAGCTCGCTGCAGTTGGACGCGGTGTCGGTCACATACGACGGTCGCGTCGCCCTGGCGCCGTTCACGTGCCACGTCGGCTCGGGTGAGTGGCTGTGCCTGATCGGGCCGAACGGTGCCGGTAAGTCGAGCATCCTGCGATCGATCGCCGGGCTCGTTGCGCACGACGGCGTGATTGCCGTCGACGGCGCGCCGCTGGCGATCCGGTCGGCGCGCCGTCGGGCCACACTCGTCGCCTACGTTCCGCAATCTCCGGTCCTTCCCGACGACATGACCGCATTCGAATACGTCCTGCTCGGCCGGAGCCCCTACGTGAGCTACTTCGGCCACGAGTCACGCCACGACCGGGCGATGGTCGACAACGTGTTGCAGCGACTCGATCTCGTCACGTTCGCCGATCGACATCTCGGCACGTTGAGCGGCGGGGAGCGGCAACGCTTGGTGATCGCCCGTGCCCTCGCCCAGGAGGCACCGGTGCTGCTGCTCGACGAGCCCACCAGCGCGCTCGATATCGGTCATCAGCAACAGGCCCTCGAGTTGGTCGATCGTCTGCGGCGCGAACACGGGCTCACCGTGGTGTCGGCGATGCACGATCTGACGCTCGCCGGTCTGTACGCAGATCGTCTGGCGCTGCTGCACGAAGGCCACCTGGTGGCCACCGGCGACGCAGCTCATGTGCTGCGGCCCGAAACCCTCAGCGAGTTCTACGGCGCGTCGGTCACCGTCCACCAACAAGACGACGGCACCGTCGTGGTCATCCCGAGACGCACACCGCAGTGAGACCTCCAGTGTGGAGTGTCTCAAGGCACTCAGGTGGGCGCGAAACACTCCACAGGCCATGTGTGGAGTGCTTGAGGGCACCCAGGTGGGCGCGAAACACTCCACAGGGGTTCGGGTGACAGGGGTTCGGTGAGAGCGGTCAGGACGGGGTGAACCAGGTGTCGCCCTCCATGATGCGGTCGGCTTGCGCAGGGCCCCATTCGCCGCGGAAGTACGGGTGCACTGGCCCGGGGGTGTCGAGCGCGGGTTGCACGACCCGCCAGGTCTGCTCGACCACGTCCTCACGTGCGAATCGGCGCGGCGACCCGGCCATGGCGTCGTCGAGCAACCGCTCGTAGGCGTCGCGGCGCTCACCCAGGGCCGCGGCGAAGTCGACTGCCACGTCGACGCTCTGACTGTCGAGGTGCGGCCCGGGCGTCTTGGCTTGCAGGGTGAAGGTGACGCCGTCCTGGCTGCCGAGCCGGAACCGTACGAGGTTGCGCGCCGGAGTCGGGCCACCCGCTTCATCGAACAGCATGCTGGGCGGCTCCTTGAACTCGACCACCACCTCGGTCGCCGCAGCGCGCAGGGCCTTGCCGCAACGCACGTACCAGGGCACGCCTGCCCATCGCCAGGAGTCGATCTCCAGGCGTGCCGCGGCGAAGGTCTCGACGGTCGAGTCCGGGGCAACGCCTGGCTCGTCGCGGTAGCCGACGTACTGGCCGCGCACCAGATGCGCCGGATCGATCGGGCGCATCGCCGCGAAGACCTTGGCCTTCTCGTCCTGCAGGTACTTGGTGTCCGGGCCGACCGGCGGCTCCATTGCCGCCAGTGCGGTGACCTGCAGCAGGTGGTTCTGCATCACGTCGCGAATCGCCCCGACGCCGTCGTAGAAGCTGCCACGACCTTCGACGCCGATCGTTTCGCTCATCGTGATCTGCACGCTGCGCACGTAGTTGCGCTTCCACACCGGTTCGAGCAGCGAGTTGGAGAACCGGAAGACGAGGAGGTCTTCGACGCTTTCCTTGCCGAGGTAGTGGTCGATACGGAAGATGCGCTCTTCTGGGAACACCGAATGGAGGATCTGGTTGAGCTCGATGGCGCTGGCGAGATCGCGACCGAACGGCTTCTCGACCACGATCCTGCCACGCTCATTGAGACCGACGGAGGCCAGGGACTGCGCCACCGATGGGAACATCGTCGGTGGGATCGCCATGTAGAAGACGGCGACCTCGCTCTTGTGTCGATCGAGCGTCTTGCGCAGGGTCATCCAAGTCTTCGGATCGGCGTAGTCACCTTGGATCAGATCGAGCCGGGCCATGAGTGCATCGATCACGGCAGCCTTGGCATCGGGGATGGCCGCGATGATCGAATCGTGGGCGTTTTCGCAGAAGGCCTGGTCGGTCCAGTCGCTGCGGGCCACACCGATCACGGGAACCTTCAAGGTGCCGTGGCGCTCGAGGTGATACAACGCGGGGAAGAGCTTGCGCTTGGCGAGATCGCCAGTGGCACCGAACAGCACCAGAGCGTCGGCGGTGGGTTGAGGGCCGGTCGACATCAGTGGACGCCCCGGTCAGTGTCGGGCTTTGCTTCCACGTGGCCTCCGAACTGGGAGCGCATGGCCGAAAGGATCTTGTTGGCGGTCAGGGAACGGCCTCGCGAGTCGAACCGCTCGTAGAGCGCAGCGCTCAACACCGGCGCCGGCACGCCCTCGTCGATCGCGGCGTGCACGGTCCATCGTCCTTCGCCGCTGTCGCTGACACGACCCTCGAACGTAGCGAGCAAAGGATCCGCGGCGAATGCTGCTGCTGTGAGGTCGAGCAGCCAGCTCGACACCACGCTTCCCCGTCGCCACACCTCGGTGATTGCCGCGAGGTCGAAGTCGTACTGGTAGTACTCCGGATGCGTGAGGGGCGCCGTTTCTGCATCCTTCGGCCGATCGGCAGCACCGACGTTGGCCTCCGACAGGATGTTCAGCCCTTCAGCGAACGCCGCCATCAGGCCGTACTCGATGCCGTTGTGAACCATCTTGACGAAGTGGCCGGCGCCATTCGGGCCGCAGTGCAACCAACCGAGTTCGGCAGGCGCCGGCGAGCCGGTGTAGCCAGGCGTTCGTTCGATGGTGCCTGTGCCGGGAGCCAGGTCGTCGAAGATCGGCTTCATCTCGGCGACCGCATCGTCGGGCCCGCCGACCATCAAGCAGTACCCGCGGTCGAGCCCGAACACACCGCCGCTCGTGCCCACGTCGAGGTAGTTGATCCCTTTGGCCTGCAACGGTGCAGAGCGATCGACATCGTCGCGATACCACGAGTTGCCGCCGTCGATCAGTGTGTCGCCTGGCGAAAGGAGAGGCTCGAACAACTCGATGGTGCTCGCCACGAACGCCGCTGGGACCATCAGCCAGATGTGTCGCGGAGCGGTGAGGGCGTCGACCACTTCCTGGGGGGAATGGGCGCCGCGGGCCCCGTCGGCTTCCGACCCTTCCACTGCTGCCGCGTTGACGTCATAGGCGACGCAGTCATGGCCGGCACGCTGCAGGCGCCGCACCATGTTGGCGCCCATGCGCCCGAGACCGACCATTGCGAGTTGCATGCCAGCAAGGTTGCCACGTTCGCGCGCCGGTTACGGTGAGAACTCGATGAACGACCTCGACCGCGACATCGCCGGGGCGGCAAGGGCCCACGTCGCCGTGATCGCCGCCCTGCAGGGTCTTGGCGACGATCAGGCTCGGCAACCCTCGGTGTTGCCCGGCTGGACGGTCGGACACGTGGCAACCCACATCGCCCGCAATGCCGAAGGCCTCGTGCGCATGCTCGAGTCCGCTCGCCGCGGCGAGGTCGGAGCCATGTACCCAGGTGGGCGCGAGCAACGCACGCGTGACATCGAAGCCGGGTCCGGGCGCACCGCCGACGAACTGGCCGCCGATGTCTCGGCTACGGCAGCAGCGATCGAAGCAGTGTGGTCGGCGATGTCGAAAGACGCGTGGTCCGGTCGCGGCGACATGGTGGGCGGAGACGCGATCATGAGCGACCTCCCGTTCATCCGCTGGCGCGAGGTCGCCGTGCACCATTCCGACCTTGGCATCGGGTACACCTGGGCCGATTGGGACCCCGAGTACGTGCGGCGGGAACTGGTGCGACTGACCATGCAGTGGGCCAGTCGCAAACCGATGGGCATGACCGACCTTCCGCCTCAGGCACTGGCGGTAACGCCCCACCAACGAGTTGCCTGGCTGCTCGGCCGCGCCGAGATCGAGGGTCTCGCCCCGGCCGGGATCCTCAATTGATGCGGTGGAAGCGGGTCGCAGTGTTCACTGCGACCGTCGTCGGCGTGTTGGCCCCCGCCCAGCAGGTTCTGGCGCACGCCGGTCTCGAATCCAGCGTGCCGGCAGCGAACGGGGTGCTGGAGACGGGGCCGCCGAACATCGTCCTCGATTTCAACGAGGCGATCGACACCAGGCTCACCGACATCGAGCTGTACGACCAGACTGCAACCCTGGTTGCGACCGGCTTGCCGACTGCAGGCAGCGACAACACGATCGTGCAGGTCTCCGTGCCGACGATCGGCGATGGGGTCTACGTCGTCGTGTGGCGGGTGCCCTCCGAAGACGGCCACGTCGTGAACGGTGTCTACAGCTTTCAGGTCGGCACGCAATCCGGGGTCGATGTGGGTGCCCTCATCGCCAAGGTCAGCGGCAACGTCACGGCGACCTCCACGGTTGGCCGCCTCGACACGGCATCGCGGTTGCTCGCCCTGATCGGGTTGATCGTTCTCGTCGGCGGAGGACTGTTGGCGATCCAGGCCGCAGACGCCGCCGCGAATCGGATGCTGCTGTGGATGGCCTGGGCGTTCCTGCTCCTCGGTTCGCTGGGTGCCTTCGGCCTGTACGGCGCGACCGTCGTCGCCGGATCGCCGTCCGACGCGCTCAAGCCTTCGGTGTGGGGAAAGATCGTCGGCTCGCATACGGCAACGGTTCTCATCGTGCGGATGTTCGTCATCGTCGCGCTCGGACTGTTGCTGATGGACTTCGGTCGGCGGGCCCGCGCCGTCTGGCGGGCCACAGCCGTCGTCACAGCGCTCACATTGGTGCTGACGTTCTCCACCATCGGCCACGCCAACACGCAGCATCCGGCGGCGTTGTGGATCGGTGTCGACGCACTTCACGTCGCCGCGATGTCGCTGTGGGTCGGCGGGCTCCTGATGTTCGCTTTCGGCACCCCTGCCTGGCTCACCGATCCCGAAAGTGATCGCGTCGTTCGTCGTTTCAGCACCACCGCGATGGTTGCCGTCCCGGTGATCATCGCAACCGGCGCTGCCCAGACGCTGAAACTGGCCGGAAGCCTCACTGATCTGACCGCAACTTCGTGGGGTCGAACGTTGCTGGTCAAGGTTTCGGTCGTCACGGTGCTGGTGGCCATCGGCGGGGTGTCGCAATGGCTGCTGCGTCACGACGGCCCAGCTTCCCTGAAGCGCAACGTGATGGTCGAGGCAATCATCGGCATCGCCGTGATCGGGCTCGCCGCCGCGTTGGT
>DATAJN010000301.1:0-7262 GCA_036262105.1 Ilumatobacteraceae bacterium | reverse complement strand
CCTCGCCCCTCTAGCTCAACGGTAGAGCAGCGGACTTTTAATCCGTTGGTTCGGGGTTCGAGACCCCGGGGGGGCACCACTCAGACGTGCTCGGCGGCCGGTCGATCGACACGCGCTGCGAAGCAGCCTCGCGTGTCGTTGTGCACATGCAGGTGATCCACGGCTCTGTTCTCCAGCAAGCGTTCGATCGTCGGCGCCAGCTCGCGACCATCGATGAGCGCGGCGTCGAGCATCATGTCCGACGTGTCGAACGCCCGTACCGAGAGGCGTCGGCGGGTCAGTTGCTCGGGAACCTCTTCGACGTCTGGAGGAGCACACGGCATCCGGTGCAGGAAGATCGGGCTGGCCGACCTGTAGGGCGACGACGACGACTCGTCGAACGGATCATGCGACACGAGGATCATCTCCTCGCCGATCTCGGCGTCGCGGAGGCACTGTCGACACGGGAAGCCAGGGCGCTCGTCGACGAAATATCCGATGCCGCCGCCGGCGCGCAGCGCGTCGGCGACAGCCGGGTCGAGCCCGGCGATCAGGTACGAAGTGGTGTTGGTCACGGGCCTCATTGTGAGACAGAAAGCCAGCGCCGGTCTAGCGGAAAACGGACAAGGCGTCCGACCGAGGATGCGCGGGTACTCTTCGACCATGGCGATTCATCTCCGCGTCACAGGTCTCGATCATGTGGTGGTCTGTTGCTCCAACGTCGAGCGCTCCTTGGCCTTCTACTGCGACACGCTCGGCCTCGAAGCCGACCGTCTCGACGAGTGGCGTCGCGGCGAGGTTCTGTTTCCTTCCGTGCGGATCTCGCCGACCACGGTCATCGACCTCTTCGAGAAGGCGCCCGACGGCGTGAACATGGATCACCTGTGTCTCGTCGTCCAACAGGTCGACCTCGATGCGGTGGCCGCCGCCTTCCCCGGCTCGACTCGCGCCGACGGTCTCTACGGCGCGCAGGGCTACGCGTCGAGCGTGTACATCTCCGATCCGGATGGCAACACGATCGAACTGCGGTGCTATCCGTGATGAGCGCGCAGGAATCCCAGTGTTTTCACAGGAACTGCTGAGTCGCCGCAGAGCGGAGCACCCGATCATCGCCTCCAACACCTGTCGCCAGAGCGACCAGGCAGTCCAAGAGGAGAGAGTCATGGATGAGGAACTTCACGATCACGATCGAGGCCTCGGTTTCGACCTGTCGACCTTGATCGCCCGGCGCCGGCTGTTCACGCTGTTCGCCGGGGCCGGACTGGCCGCAGTGATCGCCAGTTGCGGATCCGACAGCAAGTCGTCGGCGACATCGAGTGCCGCCGCCCAGACCACTTCGGCCGCGGCACTGCAGACGATCCCCGAAGAAACCGCCGGGCCGTACCCGGGCGACGGATCCAATGGCGTCGACGTGTTGTCCGAGAGTGGCATCGTGCGCAGCGACATACGTTCCAGCTTCGGCTCCAGCACCACGGTGGCGAAGGGCGTCCCAACGACGATCAAGCTCACATTGGTCGACACCAACGGCGGCGCGCCGCTGCCAGGTGCGGCGGTCTACATCTGGCACTGCGATGCCGACGGCCAGTACTCGATGTACTCCCAGGGCGTCACCGACGAGAACTACTTGCGAGGCGTTCAAGAGGCGGATGCAAACGGCGTCGTGACGTTCACGAGCATCTATCCCGCCTGCTACTCGGGCCGGTGGCCGCACATCCACTACGAGGTCTACCCGAGCATCGCCGACGCCACCATGGCCTCCAATCGCCTGGCCACGTCGCAGTTGGCCCTCACCGCGGAGGCAAGTGCCGCCGTCTACGCAACCGATGGCTACCCCAACAGCACCCAGAAGCTGAGTCAGGTCAGCCTTGCCACCGACATGGTGTTCAGCGACGGTGCCGAGTTGGAAACACCCACGATCACCGGCAGTGCTGCCGACGGGTACACGATCGCCATGAGCGCTGCGATCCAGACCTGAGTTTCATGGCACACTGGCCGAGTGAGCTACCAGCATGTGATCGTCGACTGTGACGGGCCGTTCGCCACCGTCACCCTCAACCGACCGGAGAAGCGGAACGCACTGGCCCTCGACGTGATGCTCGAGGTGACCGAAGCCTTCCGTGCGGTCGGATCCAGCGATTCGGTCGGCGCGATCCTGGCCGCGAGAGGTCCCGTGTTCTCGGCAGGCCACAACTTTGCCGATATGGCAGGCGCCGACCTCGACCACATCACTCACCTCTTCGAAGTGTGCACCGAGATGATGAACACGATCCAGTCGATACCGCAGCCCGTCATCGCCAAGGTTCACGCCCTTGCCACGGCAGCCGGATGCCAGCTGGTCGCCTCGTGCGATCTGGCGATTGCTGCGCAAAGCGCCGGATTCGCGATCCCGGGTGGAAGGGGCGGCTTGTTCTGTCACACGCCGCTGGTTGCAGTCGCCCGCAACGTCGGGCGAAAGCGAGCGATGGAGATGGCGCTCACCGGCGACCACATCGATGCCGCCACCGCGGCGTCGTGGGGTTTGATCAACTACGCGGTGCCCGACGAGCAGCTCGACGGCGCAGTGAACGACCTGCTGTCGCGAGCAACGCGGGGTAGTGTTGCTTCGAAGGCTGCCGGCAAACGCGGTTTCTACGCCCAGACCGAGCTCGGTCAATCCGACGCGTACACCTATGCCGTCGCCGTGATGTCGCAGGCAGCCACCACTCACGACGCCCAGGAAGGCATCGCCGCCTTCCTCGCGAAGCGCAAGCCCACCTACACCGACCATCCCTGATCCGGCGTTGCCGTTGATACCCCAGGGGGGTATAGTGGAGGCGTGGATGGCCGCCCCGGATACTCGGATGACAAGCAACAACTGTTGGCGCGTCTGCGCCGCATCGAGGGTCAGGTCCGCGGGCTGGCCCGGATGATCGAGGACGACACCTACTGCATTGATGTGCTCACCCAGGTTGCAGCGGTCAGCAAGGCCTTGCAGGGCGTCGGCGTCAAGTTGCTCGACGAGCACCTCCAGCACTGTGTTGCCGGCGCGGCAGCGAGTGGCGACACAGATCGCACCGAGCACCTCGTCCATGAGGCGTCCAAGGCCGTCGAGCGACTGCTTCGGGCATAGGAGCGCATTGATGAGCCCCTCGACCACCGCCGACCACGTCGATCTGGCACTGTCGGGCATGACCTGCGCAGGGTGCGCGGCACGGATCGAGTCAACCCTCAACCACCTCGACGGGGTGAAGGCAACCGTCAACTTCGCAACCGAGAAGGCCTCCGTCGACTTCGACCCGACGGTCGTTTCGACCGACGACCTGCGAACGGCCGTGGAGTCGATCGGCTACAGCGCCGACCCGGTCCGCGCCGGAACTGTTGCCGTCGACGACGATGAAGACGATCGTCGGCGCCGGTCGCTGCTGCGCCGGTTGGTCGTAGCGGCAGTACTCGGTGTGCCCGTCTTGGTGATGTCGATGGTGCCGGCCGCTCAGTTCCGCAACTGGCAGTGGGTTGCGTTCGTCATGGCCACGCCCGTGGCGTTGTGGGCTGCCGCTCCGTTCCACCGCGTTGCGTGGAAGAACGCCCGCCATGGCGAAGCGTCGATGGACACACTCGTCTCTGTCGGCGTACTGGCGGCCTACGGCTGGAGCACCTACGCCTTGTTCTTCACGGCGGCCGGCGACGCCGGGATGAAGGTGCCGATGTCGCTGGTGCCCAGCCGTACCGATGCGCATCATCTGTACTTCGAGGTCGCTTCCGCGACCGTCGCTTTGATCCTGCTCGGCAGATACTTCGAAGCGCGAGCGAAGCGGCGCGCCGGCGGTGCGCTGCGCGCCCTGTTACAACTGGGTGCCACAACGGCGACAGTCGTGCTCGCCACCGGGGAACAGGTGCAACGGTCGATCGACGACCTGCGCATCGGCGATCGTTTCGTCGTCATGCCCGGCGAGCGGATAGCCACCGACGGCGTGGTCGAAGACGGCACCTCGGCCGTCGATACCTCGTTGCTGACCGGTGAGAGCGTGCCAGTGGATGTTGTCGCCGGGAGTGCAGTGACGGGAGCGACGATCAACGTCTCCGGCCGCCTCATCGTCCGTGCCACGCGCGTCGGGTCGGAAACCTCACTCGCCCAGATGGCCAGGCTGGTCGAGGAAGCACAGACCGGCAAGGCGCCCGTGCAGCGCCTCGCCGATCGGGTCGCTGCTGTGTTCGTGCCCATCGTGATCGTCATCGCCATCGGGACGCTCGTGTTCTGGCTGGTGCGCACGGGAAGCTGGGCCGAGGCTTTTTCCCCGGCGGTATCGGTCTTGATCATCGCCTGCCCGTGCGCGCTCGGGCTGGCCACGCCTACTGCGCTGCTGGTGGGCACCGGCAGGGGAGCGCAACTCGGATTGCTGATCAAGGGACCGGAGGTGTTGGAGAACACGCGCACCGTCGACACCGTGGTGCTCGACAAGACCGGCACCGTGACGACCGGCCAGATGAGCGTCGTCGATGTGATTGCAGGTCCCGGATTCGACAGTGACGAAGTGTTGCGGTTGGCGGCTGCCGTCGAGGCAGGAAGCGAGCATCCCATCGCCGCGGCAATCCTGCGCAGCGCCACCGATCGGCTCGGCGCGGTGGCATCGGCCACCTCCTTGTCGACACAGGCCGGGGTAGGCGCCACGGGCCTTGTCGAGGGTGTCGCTGTTGGCGTCGGTCGGCGTGATCCCGGCGATCTCGCCGAGGCAAAGGCCCGAGAGGAATCCTTCGGGCGCACCGTCATCACCGTGGTCGCCGCCGACCGTTGTGTGGGCTTGATCGTGCTGGCCGACACCGTGAAGCCCAGCAGCGCCGCCGGCGTCGCTGCGCTTCGCGCCCTCGGTCTGCACCCGTTGCTCCTCACTGGCGACAGCCGGGCGACGGCGCTCGCCGTCGCCGAGCAAGTGGGCATCGACTCGGTCGACGTGATCGCCGAAGTGTTGCCGGCCGAGAAGGTGGCCACGATCAAACGGTTGCAATCCGAGGGTCGTGTCGTGGCGATGGTGGGCGACGGTGTGAACGACGCCCCCGCGCTGGCCCAAGCCGACCTCGGCATCGCCATGGGCACCGGCACTGACGTGGCCATCGAGGCAGGCGACCTCACTCTGATGCGAGCCGACCTCCGTGCCGCGGCAGACGCCATCCGCCTGAGCCGCCGGACGCTGACGGTGATCAAGGGGAATCTGGTGTGGGCGTTCGCGTACAACGTCGCCGCCATTCCGCTGGCGATGTCGTGGATGCTCTCGCCGATCGTGGCCAGCGCGGCGATGGCGTCGTCGAGTGTCTTCGTTGTCAGCAACAGTCTGCGGTTGCGTCGCTTCACCCCGAGCGCTTGAATCTTCCCGGTATGCCCCAACCCCTTCGCGTGTTGTTCGTGTGCTTGGGGAACCATTGCCGTTCTCCAGCGGCGCAGGCTGTGGCCACGCGGGTGGCAAGTCGGCGCGGCACTCGGCACGTCGTGTTCGACTCGGCGGCGACCGGACGCGAACACATTGGCGATCTCCCTCACCCCCTCGCCTCGCACGAGGGTGGGCTGCGTGGCTATCACGTGAGCCACATCGGTCGGCAGATTCACCCAGACGACTTCATCAGAGCCGATCTGATCATCGCTATGGACAATGACAATGCGTCGGATCTCGAGCGGCTGCGTGGGGGCGAAGAGGGACGCCTCGGCTTCTACCGATCCGTGGAGCCGGTGCAGATCCAACTGTTGCGTCGTTGGGACCCGTTCGCGATGCCTGGCGACGAAGACCTGCCCGACCCGTGGGGCAAACCGCCTCGGGCCTATGTCGAGATGTTCGATGTGATCGAGCGAAGCATTCCTCCTCTGATCGAACATCTGGAGTTGTTGGTCAGCGAAAGCGGCTGACAGGTCAGGCAACTGCGGCCAGTGCCTGCAGCTGGCGGACGACCGCTTGCCGCCGATTGCGTACGGTTCGATCGGTCACCCGTAGAGCGGCGGCGGCCTCTTTCACCGTCGAGGTGTTGAGCAACGTGGTGACCAAGGTGACGTCTGCGTCGCTCATTCCTGCCATGCGTGCCCGGCCGAGCAACTCGACGATCGTTGCCAGCGGTTCGACGGCCGACTCGTGTGTTGCGATGGTCAGCTCGAACTCGGCCGGATCGGTGAGCTCGTGCACGAGCAGGCGGCGGCGGGCCTTCAGGAATGCCCGATACTCGCAGTCGCGGAGCAGGTTCTTGATGACGTAGCGACTGCGTTGCTCGATGGGGAACGAGCGGATCACCGCCCAGGCCTCCGACAGCAACTCGTCGAGTGCGTCCAGCTGGGAATCGAAACTCGACGAGTTGCGCTTGGCGCAGGCGCTGAGACCCGGGAGCATGCGCTGCAGCACCACCCGCGCTGCCAGATCGTCGTGCCTCGCCAACTCCACCAGGCGTCGCATCGTCTCGTCGCTCGAGCCGTCAGCTGGATCCGCGCCGAGGCCGGTGAGCACCAGCACCTCGTCGAGCGAACTGAGGGCTCGCGGTGTCAGCTTCCAGGCGCTGGCCCGGCGAAGGACGGAGCCGCGCCGGCTCATCATGTTCCATTCGCGCTGGAGTCTGGACAAGAGGTATCGGTGGTGGGGAAGCGTTGTCATGGCCGCACATTGCGTGGGGCCTCTCATCGCTGGTCTCACCGCACCTCTCACCGAGGTGCTAGATCACACGATTTTCTTCGGTGGTGTGACCGTCGATCTTCCGTTTCCCTGCCAAGACCATGGCTCATTGGGGCATGACAGACATCTGGACGTTCGCCTGGGTGGCCGGCCCCGACGCCGGTGGAACGGCGTTGCTCGGCCGTGGAAGTCACATGGTCGGTCGCGCTGCAGGAGCCGACGTTCGCTGCGACGACGGTGCACTGGAGCCACATCACCTGCTGATCGAGGTCTCGCCGAGTGGCTTGTCGTTGCGCCAGCTCACCGGGCGCATACCGGTGCGTCTCAATGGCGAGCCAGTGGCCGACATGAGCGTCATCGATGCACCAGCCCGGCTGGAGATCGGGCACAGCATCCTCACGGTGTGCCGGGGAGATCTCACAGCACCTGCTCAGCGCACAGATCGTGCCAGCATCAAGGTCACGCCCGCGGGCCGGGTACTGATGCGCTCGCCGCGGGCAGCGAACCCGTGGAGTCCCGAACCAGTGGCCGCGCCCGCCGATCGCGTGTCGCCGAGCGATGCCGGCGGTGGCCTACTGCCAGCGATGCTTGCCCTCGGTGGTTCGGGTCTCCTGGCGATGTTGCTACACCAGCCGATGTTCCTGTTGTTCGGCGCCATCGGTA
>DATAJN010000300.1:0-8075 GCA_036262105.1 Ilumatobacteraceae bacterium | reverse complement strand
GCCGCAGCGTGGCCATGAAGCCCGGAGGTTCGACGCCTTCGGCGAGCGAAGCATCGGGAAGGCCTTGTAGGAGATCGCCCAGCCAACCGGTGGCGGCGATAGCCGGCGACGTGCTACCAGTGGCATCGCCTGGGGCCTGCTCACCGGCTTCCGGTTCGGCTTCGAGCTCGGCAGCCAACCGCAGCAGCTCGAGCGCCGAGAGCTCGGTGTGGTCGCGCCGGTGTTCGGCAAGATTGGCCAGAGCCCGTCGAGCCTCGTCGCGGTCGAGTCGCACCCAACGGCCGTTGACATTGAAGAGGCCGGCGCCCGACGCCGCTGCTCGTTCGAGCAACGCCTCGTCGACGGGCGTGTCGTCGACGACCACCGTCCAATCGATGATCGCGGCCGTGTTGAACCGGCCGCTTCCTGATGCATCCTTCGGCTGGGCAACGCCTCGGGTGCTCGCCGATCGGCGGGTGAGGCGTTCCGGGGTGAGCAGCTCGATGTCGACCGCGGCCAGCGCGTCGACCGCTTCGAGCGTTGCCGCTGCCGCATCCAGATCGACACCCTGGGCCGGTTCGGACAGCCACGGCGACAGCCACGGAGCAAGCATCTCGATGTCGACCTTGGCGGTGGCGAGACATTCGCCCAGCATCGCCAGGAACCGTTCCTCTCCGGCGAGGTCGAGCGCCGCGGCGGCGCGCTGCGCAACGTCGTCGGCGGTGCACCAGCGACCGCGGTCATCGGGGTCGACGAGCTCCAAGGACAGCGGCCAATCGCTGACCGAATCGTCGGGCAGTGCCAGCCGCAACCGGGCGCGTACGACCGGTTCACCTTCGCCTCGGCGAATCGCCTGGTCGAACATCGCCGCCAGGTCGTCGAGTGCCTCGGTGAACTCGGGGTCGGCTCGGAATTCGCCGACGGGCGAGCCAAGCGCTCGAGCGACGGTGCGCGTGGCCCGCGCGGCAATGCGACGGGTGCCGGTGATCGGGGCATGCCAGTTGGCGCCGGCGAGGAGCAACCGCGTGGTCTGGTCGACGAACGAATCGATGATGACCGTCGTCAGTTCCTCCGGCGTGAATCCGGGACTTGCGACGGCGACGACGGGGGGCAGGTTGCCGGCAAGCTCGGCGACGGGACCGGCGAGATCTGAGCGCAGCGCGCGCCAACGCGCCACCCACCATCCGAGGCCCGTATCGGTGAGCTGGGGCATGACCCTGCCGGCTGTGACGAGTCGGATTGCCACTGAGTAGGCAGCACCGAGCCAACCAACCGATGCGCCTGCCTCGCTGCCCAGCGCGTCGAGCTGGCCGAGGGCGGCCAACGAGGCGACGGTCAGGCGCTGGCACATCACCTGCTGCTCGCCATCGGGCAGCGCCATGCGTACGACGCGCATCGAACTCGGCAGTGCCGCCGGCGGTCGACCGAACGTCGCGCTGACGGTGGCCTGCAGGTTCCCGCCGTAGACGCCGCGGCCCGGCTGCCAAGCCACGACCTCGCCGTCCAGCCAGGTCAGCTGGAGTCCCGGCGTCCCCGCGGCTTTGGATCTCATCGACACATGTCGAGTGTACGAGTGGGGTGTGCGCCGATCCCGGAGCCGTCGTGCGCAAGACTGTGCCGAACATGTCGCATCCGTGGGATCCTCCCGATCCGGACCAAGATCGCAACGCCCTCTACGCCGGCCGGGCCAATCGCAGCGTTGGCATCGTGCTCCTCGTGGTGACTGCGCTGATCGGGGGAGGCGCCGTGTCGTACGTGCTCTCGCAATGGCAGGACTCGCGAGCCGACACCGCCGTCGTGCCACCCGTGGCCTCGACGACGACCTCGACCACGCCCAGGCCCACGTCGACCACCACGACCACCACCACAACGACGATCGCACCGACCACGACCACCACCGTCGCCCCGACCACCACGTCTGCACCAGTTGTTGGTGATCACATGGTGTTCGCCGACGGTTACCCGATCGGCCACATCTCTCCAGCCGGATTCGCCATCTACCAGGGCGACCCGGTTCCGCAGCTGCGCCAGGGGTCGATTCAGGTCTCGTCGGTCGTCAACTTCGTCGGATCGCAGCTCACCGTGCAGATTCGACCCCTCGACCCTTCGGAGATCTCGGCCAGCTGCCCGATCGCCGTGCAGCCACGGGCCGCCGACAACGCGGACCCGCTCGGGTTGTGGGTGGAGGCACCCACGTGGCAACTCCAGCCGGCTGCGTTCACGCCGGTTTCCCTGAGCGATCCGACGGTTGCGGCTGTCGTGCAACTGATCAACACCAACAACGGCGTGCAGCCGGCGCCGCCACCGCAGCGCGGCAGCGCGGTGCTCGTCGACCTCGTCGGCGATGGCGTGCCGGATCTCGTCGTCTCGGCAACGTACAGCGATGACCAGGTCTACTACCGGCTGGTCGCAGTCGCGGCCGACGACAATCCCTCGGCAGCGGTCGTGGTGATGCTGGAGTTCGGCGTGACGTTCCGTCCCGACGGCTCGCGCGACCCGCAGTCACGCGGCGAACTGCGGGTCGACGGTGTCGTCGAGATGACGGGAGCGTCGCCGTTCGAGCTGTTCATCCGGCGCACGACCGCGACTACCAGGGGTGTGTCGATTCGTGATCTCACCGGGGCTGAGCTGGCCTCTTGGTCGTGTCCGCGGTAGGACACGCGTTTGACGGCTGGCGCCGCGTGTGGGGCGCCAGTTCACCAACGCACCGGCTGCCAATTTGAACCCCGCGCCAAGGTTGATAGAGTATGACTCAACCTTTCTGTTGAGGGGCAACTGAGACTAGTGAGTGAGGGAGGTGCCGCAGGTGGCATTCGATCCGAAGAAGTGGACCCTGAAGACCAACGAGGCCTTCGCGGCCGCCATCGATCAGGCCAAGGCCCTCAGCAACCCGGAGCTGACCCCCGACCATCTGTTGGCGGCGATGCTGCGCCAGGACGACACCATCGTTCCGGCAGTGCTCGCCAAGCTGGGCCTCGCTCCGCTGATGGTGCGCAACAAGGCCGACGATGCAGTCCAAAAGCTGCCCAAGGCATATGGCGGTGCAGAGCCCCATGTCAACCGCGAGCTCAACAACATCGTCCAGAACGGTGAGCAGTACCAGAAGGATCTGAAAGACGACTTCTTGTCGGTCGAGCACCTGCTGCTGGCCATGAACCAGCGGCTCGGCATCGGCAGCGAAGAGCTCCTCCAGGCCTTGAAAGAGGTGCGCGGCAGCCATCGGGTCACGAGCCAGAATCCGGAAGAGAACTTTGCCGCCCTGGAGAAGTACGGCCAAGACCTCACCCAGCGAGCCCGCGACGGCAAGATCGATCCCGTCATCGGCCGCGACGACGAGATCCGCCGCGTCATCCAGGTGCTCAGCCGGCGCACCAAGAACAACCCCGTGTTGATCGGCGAGCCGGGCGTTGGCAAGACGGCGATCGTCGATGGCTTGGCCCAGCGCATCGCCGATGGCGACGTCCCGGAGGGTTTGAAGAGCAAGCGACTGATCTCGCTCGACATCGGTTCGATGCTCGCCGGCGCCAAGTATCGCGGCGAGTTCGAAGAGCGGCTGAAGGCGGTGCTGAAAGAGATCACCGACGCAGCCGGCGAGGTGATCACGTTCGTCGACGAGCTGCACACCATCGTCGGCGCCGGCGCAGCCGAAGGTGCGATGGACGCGGGCAACATGATCAAGCCGATGCTGGCGCGTGGCGAACTGAAGATGATCGGCGCCACGACGCTCGACGAGTACCGCAAGCACATCGAGAAGGATCCGGCGCTCGAGCGGCGCTTCCAGCAGGTGTACGTCGGTGAGCCGAGCGTCGAAGACACGATCGGCATCTTGCGCGGCCTGAAGGAGCGCTACGAGGTTCACCACGGGGTGCGCATCCAGGACTCCGCGCTGGTCAGCGCGGCCGTGTTGTCGAACCGCTACCTCACCAACCGGTTCCTGCCCGACAAGGCCATCGACCTGATCGACGAGGCCGCCAGCAAGCTGCGCATCGAGATCGACTCGTTGCCCACCGAGATCGATGTCGTGCAGCGGCGCATCCTGCAACTGGAGATCGAACAGGTCGCCTTGGCGAAAGAAACCGATACTGCCTCGAAGGAACGGCTCGAGGCGCTCGTCGACGAGCTGGCCATGCTCAACGCCCAGGTCTACGCGATGAAGCAGCACTGGGAGGGCGAAAAGCAGGCGATCGACGCGATCCGCTCCTTGAAAGAGGAGCTGGGTCAGCTCGGCCAGCAGCTGGAGCGCGAGAACGATCTGGCTGTTGCAGCCGAGATCCGCTATGGGCGCATGCCCGAGCTCGAGCGGCGCATCGCCGACGCCACGAACCATCTCGACGAGTTGCAGTCCGGCCAGCGCATGCTGAAAGAAGAGGTCGATGCCGAAGACATCGCCGAGGTCGTCAGCAAGTGGACGGGTGTGCCCGTCAGCCGCCTCATGGAAGGTGAGATGGCCAAGCTGGTGCACCTCGAAGAGATGCTTCACCAGCGCGTCATCGGTCAGGACGTCGCCGTAAAGGCTGTTGCAAATGCAATCAGACGTTCGCGCGCCGGCCTCAGCGACCCGAACCGACCGATCGGGTCGTTCATGTTCCTCGGCCCAACCGGTGTCGGCAAGACAGAGCTGGCCCGCGCCGTCGCCGAGTACCTGTTCGACGACGACCATGCCATGGTGCGGATCGACATGGGCGAGTACATGGAGAAGTTCTCCGTCAGCCGCTTGATCGGTGCGCCTCCTGGATACGTCGGCTACGACGAGGGCGGCCAACTCACCGAAGCGGTGCGGCGTCGCCCGTACAGCGTGGTGCTGCTCGACGAGATCGAGAAGGCCCACCCTGATGTGTTCAACGTGCTGCTGCAGGTCCTCGACGATGGACGGCTCACCGATGGCCAAGGTCGAACGGTCGACTTCACCAACGTTGTGCTGGTCATGACCAGCAACCTGCAAGGTGACCCCTCGTCGTTCTTCAAGCCGGAGTTCATCAATCGCGTCGACGACATCATCAGGTTCCGTGCGTTGACCGAAGACGACCTCACCCACATCGTCAAGATCCAACTCGATCACCTGCGCAAGCGGTTGGCGGATCGTCGGCTCAACCTCGTGGTCACCGACGCGGCGCTGGCACAACTGGCCCACGATGGTTACGACCCGTCGTTCGGAGCCCGTCCGTTGAAGCGGGTGATCCAGCGCGAGATCAGCGATGCCGCGGCGCTGCTGATCCTCGAGGGCAAGGCTGTCGAGGGCGACACGATCACGGTTGATTCTGTCGACGGGCACCTCTCGGTCAGCACCTGACAACCCGGCGCCATCGAGTAGAGAGGGTGCAATGATCACCCCTGACGGCCGGCGTCTGATCGCCACACGCGGTCTGCGGGGGTACGCCGATGGGTTGATCGCCGCGTCGTTGGCGGGCTACCTGGGCGACACCCTCGGCTACAGCGGCACGCGCATCGGCGTGATCGTCACCGGAATGCTGTTGGGCTCGGCGGTGCTGACGATGTTCACCGGCGCCTGGGGATGGCGGTTCGAACGCCGTCTGCTGCTGCGCGCCGGCGGCGTCTTGATGATCATCACCGGCGTGGTCTTCGCCACCTCGACGACCTTCATCGTGCTGCTGGCATTGGGCGTCATCGGCACCATGAACCCGAGTGGCAGTGACGTCAACGTGGTGCAGCCGATCGAACAGTCGCTGCTCCCGCTCACCACCACCGAACAGCACCGCTCGCGGATCTTTGCCCGCTACACGTTCTTCGGTGGATCACTGGCGGCGCTCGGAGCGTTGTCGGCGGGGCTGCCGGCGCGCCTTCACTGGCGGGCGGATTCCGTGTTCATCGTGTACGCGTGCGCCGGGGCGTTGATGCTCGGCGTCTACGCGTCGATGTCGCCACAGGTCGAGGCGGCGGCACAGGCGACCACGCCGACTCCGCTGGGCCCGTCGAAGCGGATGGTCTATCGACTGGCGGCGCTGTTCAGTCTCGACTCGTTCGGCGGCGGCTTCGCGGTCCAGTCACTCTTGGTGCTGTGGCTGCTGCGACGTCATCACTTCTCCGTGGGCAAGGCCGGGGCAGTGCTGGCCGTGATGCAGATCCTGTCGGCGGCGTCTGGCTACGTGGCCGTGCGAATCGAGCGCAAGCTCGGCCCACTGCGCACCATGGCGTTCACTCACCTGCCCGGACAGATCCTCTTGATCGCCGCCGCCCTGATGCCCACGGCGTCGTTGGCGGTCGGCTGCCTGATCGGGCGCAGCCTGCTGTCGAGCATGGACGTACCGGTGCGCAACGCGTACGTGATGTCGGTGGTGACACCGGCCGAACGTGCCGCTGCGGCGAGCGTCACCAACGTGCCGCGCAGCTTGGCCTCCGCGCTGCCGCCGATTGCCGCAGGTTGGATGCTCGACCGCTCGAACTTCGGTTGGCCGCTGATCATCGCCGGCTCGTTGAAGATCATCTACGACCTGCTCCTGTTGAGAATGTCGCGGACCCAACGGGCGGCCCTCTCGCCCGCGTAGGAGCGTCACTGCCACAGCGTTTCCGCCTCTCCGGCCCGCTTGCAACGATCTGGGTGCCAGAAGGTCGCGGCCACCACTTGAGCCCAAGTGCACCTGTGAGAGGGACTTGGCGCCCAGATCGGGGAGCGTCCCCGGGTCCGACCGAGAGATCGGTTAGACGAAGTCCGGCACGGTGAAGCGCCAGCTGCGACGTTGGATCAGTTCGTAGGCAACGTGGCGGTAGGCGGTCGCCGAACGTGCGCTGTTCAGGTAGGCGCCGACCGGGAGACCGACGAGGTGAGCCTCGCCGAACTTGGCGTCCTCCGGGATCTTGTTGCGGAACAGTGGAACCTCGTAGCGATCGGCCACCACGCGGATCTCGTCCTCGGCACGGCGTCTGTAGGCACTGTTGCCCCACACGCGCATCTTGATGATTCCGTAGACCTCGGGCCGCCCGTTGGCGTCGGTCGTCTTGCGGATGGTGTTGAGGATGGTGGGTAGCTCGTTCACGGGGCCGGCCTCGGGGACCATGGGCACGATGGCCCCGGACGACCCACCGAGGGCGGCGGTGACGACTGCCGAGTGATGCCCCGGCGTGTCGACGAGGGTGATGTCCCAGTCGGCCCGAGCCGCGTCGAGCACGTCGATCAGGCGACTTCGCACCCATGGATCGCTGAGTTGGCGCGCCGCGTGGCCCATCGATTCCTCGTCGGCCGGCAGAACGTCGAGGTTCGGGTGCACCTCGCGCACGAGTGCGTCCTCGAACGCGGCTCGGCCGAGGAGCACCGCTCCGACGTCGGCAACCTCGTGGTTCGTTTCGAGGCGGCGCCGGGCCGAATCGCCGAGGAACACCGATTGACCGGTCTGCTGGTCGAGATCGATCACCAGGACCCGAGCGCCACAGGTCGACAGGGCATAGGCGAGGTTGAACGTCAACGACGTCTTGCCGGCGCCACCTTTGGTATGAGCGACGGTCACGACCTCGCCGAGCGGCGCGGGTGGAGCGGGCGTCGGCAACGGTTGTCCGGCGCTCGACCACACCGACCACGTCGGTGGCGACGACCGCGGCGGTAACTCGGTCATCGACCGACTCGATCCACGGCTTGCGACGGACGCATGGGATGAACCGTAGGCGACTCGCCCTGTCGACCGTCGGAATCAGCGACGCCTGATGAGCGCCGCGTTGGCATGGGCAACGAAACCTTCGTGCTCGCTCATCGCCACGATCGTGGGGGTCATGCGCGCAAGTGCACGTTCGTCGGCGCGGGCGACCGCTGTTCGTTTGAGGAACGCATCGGCGGTGATGCCACTGGAAACGTGCGCAAAGCCGCCTGTTGGCAAGCTCGCCGGGCAGCCGATGACGAAGTTGGCAGCAGAGAACAGCGTGTTCTGACCGACGAGGATCTCGCCGGCGTTGACCAATCGGTCGACCAGTTCTGCCTCGACCGCAGCGTCGACGGCGACCTGTAGGTGTTCCGGCGCCCAGCGATTGGCCACGTCGGCGGCCTCGCCGAGATCGGCGACGATGACACAGCCGCCGTTCACGCCCAACGCGGCGCGAGCAGCATCGGCACGAGCCGGCGGCAGCATGGCCAGTTGGCGCTGCAGTTCGAG
>DATAJN010000299.1:0-1647 GCA_036262105.1 Ilumatobacteraceae bacterium | reverse complement strand
GCCGGGCTTCGTGTGATCGCCGCCCACAACCTGGCGCACGATCTGTTGATCCTGCCGCATCAGATCGACGCAGCCGCCGAAGCGGCAACATCCGTACCGGAGGGAAGGTTCGTCATCGATCACCTCGGCAAGCCGAACGTCGGCAGCGGTTCATTGGAAGGGTGGGCCTGCAGCATCAGCGAGCTTGCCCAGCGCGAAAACGTGACCGCCAAGGTGTCCGGGCTCGTCACCGAGGCCGACTGGGTGGCGTGGACGGTCGACGACCTGCGCCCGTACGTCGACCGCGCGCTCGTTTCGTTCGGTCCGCATCGGCTGATGTTCGGCAGCGACTGGCCGGTGTGCACGCTTGCCGCCACGTACGAACAGGTTGTCGATTCGGTGACGCGCCTCACCTCGGCCCTCTCCTCTGGGGAACAACTCGCCGTGTTCGGTGGAACCGCCACCAGTGTCTACTCACTCACCGATCGCATCGCCGCCTCGAACTCTCATCAGGAGCCACAATGACCACGCAAGACTTCTCCGGCCTGCGAGTACTTGTCACCGGTGGTTCCTCCGGGATCGGCCACGCCATTGCCTCGGCCGCGCTGACGCGCGGCGCCTCTGTCGCAGTGCTCGACCTCGACCCCTCCACCGCGCCGGACGGCGCGACGAGCTTTCACGCCGACGTGAGTGACGATGACTCGGTCGCTGCATCGGTATCGGCCGCGGCAGACTCGCTGGGCGGCCTCGACATCGTCATCAACAACGCAGGCATCGGCGCGCAAGGCACGGTCGAGACCAACTCACTCGATGAATGGCGCAGAGTGTTCGAGATCAACGTGTTCGGCATGGTGCGTGTCATGCGAGCGGCGCTTCCACACCTGCGTCGCTCGTCGCACGCCGCGGTCGTGAACACCTGCTCCATCGCCGCCACAGCAGGATTGCCAGAACGAGCCGTCTACAGCGCCAGCAAAGGCGCCGTGCTTTCGCTGACACTGGCCATGGCAGCAGATCACCTCCACGAGGGCATCCGCGTGAACTGTGTGAACCCCGGCACCACAGACACCCCATGGGTCGGACGACTGCTCGACAACGCGCCCGACCCTGCCGCGGAGCGCGCCGCTCTCGAGGCCCGCCAACCCACCGGTCGGCTCGTCACAGCCGACGAAGTTGCGGCCGCGGTCTTGTACCTGGCGGGCCCGTCAGCCGGGGCGACAACAGGCACCTCACTTGCTGTCGACGGTGGTATGGCTGGTCTACGTCTGCGCCCCCGCTGACCCTGCCGTAGCCGTCGCGAAGAAACCGCTTGACCTTCAAGTTGACCTGAAGGTTTACGCTTGCCGAGTGACCACTGCGTACAGAATCAAGGACATTGCCGATCGAAGCGGTTTCACCGCGGCGACCTTGCGCTACTACGAAGGCATCGGTTTGCTTCCGGAGTCGAACCGAACTCCCGCCGGCTACCGGCTCTACGACGACCGCACCCTCGATCGCCTGGCGTTCATCGCCCGCGCCAAGCAACTCGGATGCAGCCTCGACGAGATCGCCGAGCTCACGATCGCGTGGGACGGCGGACAGTGCGGCCCAATTCAGGACCGGCTCCGCGAAGTCGTCACCGACAAGCTCGCGAGCGCGCGGCAACAGATCGTCGAACTGATGACGCTCACC
>DATAJN010000298.1:0-2917 GCA_036262105.1 Ilumatobacteraceae bacterium | reverse complement strand
CTCTCCGTCGCGGGCCAGGTGGACAGAGCGACTGGGAGCGGTTGGTGAAGTGGGCCGGGGCATCGGATTCAGCCTGGTCGGGTTCTTCTTGCTGCGGTCGGCAATCACCTACGACGCGAGCCAGGCGACCGGTCTAGATGGCGCGCTGAGACGACTGGCGGTCGAGTCATGGGGTGTCGTGGTAGTCGTCGTGGTGGGCATCGGGTTCGCCGCCTATGGCCTCTTCTGCCTCGCAACGTTCACGCACCGACGGCTCGAAGCCCCCTGACGCCAGCGTCAAGCTTTGGAAGACGCACCTGCGACCAGGTCGACCTCGATCACCCTGTCCAGTGTGGGCTGGGCGTCGTCGTCGTGCGGACGGGCTTGTAGCACGACGAGCTCGGCCGACCTACCCACGAAGAACAGCTGACTCAGACAGTTGGCGAATGTCGGACCGCGATCCATCTTCCACAGCACCCTCGTTCTCCGGCGGCCAGCAGCGCGGCGCAGGAACCGGCCGACCAGCAACGCGAAACGTGAGGTGCCGAGACGCATTGCCGTACTTTCTGGAGGCTTCAACGCGTTGCGAATGGGTGAACTCACCAGTTGGTGCACTCGCGTGACCATGTCGCGCTCAGCAGGAAACCTGATTTCGGCTGCGAAGGAGAAGTGAATGTCGCCAGCCAACACCGAGATTGTGGCCGGAGCGTCCGGCCGCGATTTCGCGCCCAGCTTCTGCAGCAGTTCGACGAACGCACTGAATGAGCCGAGAAATGCCGGCCAATCTTCCATGTCGGCCCTCAGTCGTAGCCATTCGCCGACCTTTCGGCCGGGCCATCCCCAGACGCCGTCACAAATGGCCTCGCTCCACACCTGCAGATCGTGAAGGCCGCCTGGCACGAAAACGGGAAGCGAGGTGCCGATCAGAAGATGGTCGACATCGACATTGCACGCGTCGACCACCCATTGCCACTGATCGGCATCGACCATCCGTCGATTGCCGGGATCGAGGACACGTGAGTTGCGGGAGTCGATCATCACGAGTCGAACGCGGTGGATGTCGCGAATGAAGTTGAAACGGTAGGTGCCGGCGGTTGGTGTGAACTCCTCTGCACCCATTGCCCATTCACGCAACAGGGCCTCGCCGTCATCGACCTGAGTGAGGGCGTCGACGAGACCCTCCGATTTGACGGCGTCCGGGCTGAGATTGCCGAGGTGCTGATACAACCAATAGGTCATCAGCCCGCCAATCACGTGATCCTCCCACCAGTCCCGTTGGCGTATCGCGCGTACCCACGCATCCGAGATGTTCCAGTCGTCGATCATTTCGTGGTCGTCGAAGATCATCACGCTGGGGACGTTGGAAAAGAACCACCGTTCCATCGCAGGCGACCATGACTCCTGGTACAGCCAGGTGTACTCCTCGAAACCGCCGACAAGTTCTGGCGGAAGGCCCTTCTCGGGATCATGGTCAAGATCCTTGCGAGCCTCTGCAATGCGCTCGCGGGCCTTGGGTGAGGAGTCATCTGCGTAGATCTGATCTCCAAGAAACACTGCGAGGTCTGGCCATTCCTCGATCGGCTGCTCGAGCATGGCCAACGCGAACGCATACAAGGCGTCGACTCCACGGCCGCGAGAATCGAGTGGGAGTTCCAGAGTCCATGGAGGCTCGTGAGGGGCCGCTGTCCGGCACGATCCGAACACAATGCGTGGAGAACCGCTGGTTCCGAGTGTCCGGATACGGCTCTCAGGAAGGCCGCTTCCAGGCACTGGCCAACGAAGATCATCGTCGAGTCTTACTTCGTAGCCTGTGGACGAATTCGGCTCCAGATCTTCGATGACGACCAACGCATAGTGGTGACCTGCCACGCAGAACGTCGGCACGCGGCGACCTAGGATGCCGACGGTACAACGTGCATCGGTCTCGACCCAGATCGTCGCGGAAGTCTCCGAGACATAGCGCAACATGGGGCCAAGTATCAGCTCAGCCACGGCTCCCCCTCATCTGACCAGTTTGGCAGGCATCACCACTGGGTACACGCAGGCATGGCAGATACACGCCTCCGCGACACATGGCTGATACGCCGCCACGAAGCTCTCGTGCTCGGGATCGTCTATGCATTGTTCACCGGAATCTGGTTCAGCGTCGGCTGGTTGCTGACTCATCCATTGAAAGATTCGTCGATCGTGCACACCGACCAGTCGATCTCGGAGTGGTTCGTAAGACAGCGCACCCCGCGGCTGAATTCATTGAGCTTTGTCGGTTCAATGCTTTCCGACACGGTGGTGAAGATCGTGGTGACCGCGGTCGTCGCCGTGGTGATGCTGATCGTGTGGAAACGCTGGCTGGAGCCGCTGATGGTTGTCGTGGCATTGATCCTCGAGGCGCTGTGCTTCATCACGATCACGACACTCGTCGGTCGCCCTCGGCCCGACGTCCCTCATCTCGACACCTCGCCTGTGGGTTCGAGTTATCCGTCTGGGCACACCGGCGCAGCGATCGCTTACTCCGCAATCGTCGTGGTCATCTTCTGGCATACCCGACGACGTTGGATACGAGCATTGGCGGTTGCCGTCGCCGTGATCGTCCCGGTGTGTGTAGCCCTGTCGAGGTTGTATCGGGGCATGCACTTCTTCACCGACGTCATCTTCGGTGCGCTCTTGGGTGGTGCCTCGGTGATAGCGACCGCCACGGTTCTGCTTCGCGCAGCCGATCGTCAACACCAGCCCGTCGACGCCGATGAGCGCGAACCTGCGATCGATCTGGTGCACACGTAGACGCCACGATGAACCCTGCGATCGTCGTTCTTCTCTTCGGTCTCGCCGCCGCACTGGCGGCCTTCGGGATCTCCGCGTCGCGCAAGATCGAAATCGATCCAGTCGATCCTGCCGTCGCCGAGCGAGCGGTTCGTCGCTCGCTCTGGCGCCACCCACGTGT
>DATAJN010000297.1:0-3139 GCA_036262105.1 Ilumatobacteraceae bacterium | reverse complement strand
CCTTGGCGTCGATGCCGGCGTTGTTGATCAGCAGGTTCACCGGCCGGTCGCCGACAGCGGCGGCAAACGCGGCGATGGACGCTTCTGACGACATGTCGAGCGGGTGCACCTCCGCCTTCGTTTCCTTCAACGCCCCGGCCGTGTCAGGGTGACGGCAGCCAGCGATGACATCAGCGCCCGCTGCCGTGTACTGCTGAACCAGGGCCAGCCCGAGTCCGCGATTGGCTCCGGTGACAACGACGGTGGTCACGCCTGTTCCTCCTCGATCAGTCGTCGCGCCGGGCTGCGGTTGACGACCAGTCGCAACAGGTCCGGTCGCGAGTAGTGGCCGGCCACGTCGCACATCGCCTTGGCTGAACGGACCACATCGAGCGAGCCGTCGGCGATGAGGATCTCCTCTCCCTGAGCCGGGCCGGCGATCACCTCCCCCATCGGATCGATGATGTAGCTGCCGCCGTTGAACGGCTGAGTCGTAGCAACCGCGTCGCGCAACTCGACGTCGGCGATCTCGTCGGGATGCAGCAGACCGCCGACCAGCACCACGTAGGCCGCAGCCTGCGAGGCGAACGCTCGCGCCAGCAGGAGTTGCCGAGTGGATGACATCGCCACCGGCTCGGTCTCGTGGCCGGGGAAGGCGGCGACGTGCACCTGCGTGCCCTGGGCCATGAGCGCGTAACCGGGCAGCACCATGTTGTGCTCCCAGCAGTTCAGACCGCTGATCGACGCGTAGGGACGACGGTAAGGACGCAGCCCGGTGGCATCGCCATCACCCCACGCCGTGCGCTCACCATCGGTCGGTTTCATCTTGCGATGCTTGCCGAGGATCTCACCCTCGGCAGAGATGAACAGCAGCGTGCAGTAGACAGTGCCGGCCGACGTCTCGTCGAGCTCGGCGACACCGACGACCACGTCGCTACCCGCGGCTCGGGCAGCTGCGCACAGCTGATCGGTTTCCGGACCAGGAATCGTCACTGCCGCACCGAGGTATCGAGCCGTGAGCTGCCGTCGCTGTTGATACGGGATGCGGGCATGCACCCAACGCGGGTAGCCGGGCAACCAGGTCTCGCCGAAGGCGGCCACTGTCGCCCCCATCTCCCCCGCCTTGGCGATCAGTTCGCAGGCCTTGTCGGTCGACGCCTGACGATCGAGAAACACCGGTGCGGCCTGGATGGCCGCCAGCCGAAACGTCATCGAGAGCTCCCTTCGTCGGAGATCCGGTGGTAGTAGACCCTCCATTCGATGAGCAGCCCGTAACGCATCGTCCAGAACTCACCGGCTCTGCCGCGTGCCGGACGACCCTGCTCGTCGTGATAGCTCGACTCCCACTCGACGCAGATCGTGTCGCCTTCTGCGGCGCGCAAGGTCTTGTGCAACGCGAAGTGAGGCCTCGTGGCCGATCCGAACCCGAGCCGGTCGATGTGGAACTGCCTGGCAGCCTCGAGGCCTTCTGCGACCTTCTCACCGTTCCAGTAGATGACGATGTCTGGATGGAACAGGCGCATGATCTGAGCGAGATCCTGGCTGCGATATGCGGCCTCGGAGGTAGCGACGAGTTGGTCGGCCGGTGTGGGCGGCGTCAACCCGACCAGTCGGCGCGCCAAGTCGAACGCATGACCACGGGCCAGCGGATCGACCGGCACCGCAACCATGCCGACAGCTCGCGCCCCCTCGATGCAGTACGGAGTGTCGTCGAGAAACACGATCTCCTCCGGTGGCAAGCCGAAGTCGGCAGCCGCCTTCAGGTACGGTCCGGCAGCGGGCTTGCGCTCGCCGAAATCCGTACAGTCGACGAGAACGTCGAACCTGCCGAACTCGGGTCGGCTGGCAACCCACTCACGAGTCGACGCCTTGTAGAGATCGTTGCTGAGGATCCCGACCTTGATGCCGGCGGCACGCGCCTCATCGACGAGAGCAAGAGCATCCTCTGCGAAAACTCCCGCACCGAGTTCGACGCTCATCGCCCGCCACATGGTGAGGCGGTCGGGATAGCCGCCTGACAGGGCCAACTGGTTCCAGTACTCATCGATGTCGATCTCGCCGGAGAGACACCGCTGCCACGCCGGATCGCCGGCTGGATCCCTCGCGCCGCGCCCGATGAAGCGGCGCCCCGTCCGTCGTTCCAAGGCGTCGAGCACGATCCAGTTCGACTCCATCAAGACATCACCGACATCGAACAGGAGAGCGCTCGGCATCGGATTAACGTACCTCTCCGACCTGCGGATGCCGAAGCGCTAGCACCATGGCGAGCGACACGACGCCGGCAATTCCGAAGGCCAAGCTGAACGAGTTGACCGTGCCGTCGAACGCGTTGTCGAGCCGCGCACCGACGATCGCCCCAGCGGCCGTCGTCACCGTGGCGTACACCGCCGCGGCGGTGCCGGCGACGTGCCCGACGGGGCTCATCGCCGCCGCGTTGAGGTTGGGGAACAACACGTTGTGGCCCACCAGCACCAGGGCGAGCAACAGTACGAACGGCCAGAACGAGGGGTGCCCTCCGGCGCCGAGGCTGACCGCGTACATCGCCACTGCCGCAGCGGTGTAGGCGATCAGCGACCACCGGATCAGGCGATCGAGCCCAATGCGCTCCACGTTGCGACCCACCGACATCGAGCCCGCGCCCATCAAGATGGCGATTCCGCCGAAGATGAACGGAAACCACGAGCGCCGGTGGAAGACCTCGTCGACCACTCGCTCCGACGACGCAAGATACGACGAAAACGCGGCGAAGATGGCCACGCTCGCCAATGTGTAGATCAACGCGGCGCGGCTGCGAACGATGGCCATCGTGGCGATCCACACCTGGCGGATCTGCAGCGGTTGACGGCGGTCGATCGGCAGCGACTCGGGCAGTCGCAACGACCACAGGGCAATCAATGCCCCGAACACCGCACAAACAACGAACATGCCGCGCCACGACATGACCCTGATCAACCCCGCACCGAACACCGGCGCCACGACGGGTACGAGGATGAAGATGGTCATGGCGAACGCCATCTCTCGGGCCATGTCGGCACCGGCAAATCGATCACGGATGGTTGCTATGGCGATCACCCTGAGCCCAGCCGCGCCGAGACCCCAGACGAACCTGGCCCACAGGATCCAGTGCAACGTCGGCAGCGCTGCCGAAGCCAGGCCTCCG
>DATAJN010000296.1:0-1588 GCA_036262105.1 Ilumatobacteraceae bacterium | reverse complement strand
CGGCGACCCTGATCAACTGTTCGCGGCAACGACGAAGGGTCTCTATGTTCGACCGTCGGGGGCGGGGCAAACCTGGACGAAGGTGGCGGGCTACACGGTTCCGTTCCCGGCGCTGCCCATCGACGTGGTGCTGACCCGGACACCGGCGAACCTTCTGCGCATTTGGGTGGCGGCGGGAAGTGATGTACAAGTCGCCGAAGTCGCCGGAGCCGCGCCGACGCCGGTGACGCCTGGAACGCTGGCGTTCACGCCGGTGAAGCTGCACGATGTCCTCGTGAACAAGGCGGCACCGGGCACGACGGCGCGGCCCGGCGGAACGCGCCTCCAGATGGCGACCGACGGGGCGAAGCTCTACGTCCTTGGCCGCGCGGAGATTCCGGCGAAGAGCAGTCGCAAGAATGCGCCGGCGGCGCTCTGGACAGTCGATGTCTCGGCGGCGCGCGCCAAACTCACCGACGGCAGTGCGACGACTCGGCTCCAGGACATGGCCGAGGACATGTTCATGTCGACAACCGACCAGTCCGACTACGACATGTGCATCGCGTGCCATCCGACGGTCGCCGGCCGCATCTATGTCGGCGGCGCGGTCGCCGATGACGACGGCGCCATCTATCGGTGCGACACCACGGCGACGTCAGCCAAGCCGACGTTGATCGGCGAAGGCGTGCACGCCGACGTTCACGTGTTGCGCGTGGGACCGGTCTCGCCAACCGATGCGACCAAACGAACGGTCTGGGTGGGATGCGACGGCGGACTGTTCCGATCCGACTCTGATGGCGACCCGGGTACGTTCGTCAATCGCAACGACGGGCTGGCCGTGTTGCAACCGGGCTTCGTGTCCTGCCACCCGACGAACCCGGGCATCGTCGTTGCCGGTTTCCAGGACAACGGAACAGCAATTCGTACGGGCGACACCGTGTGGACTCAGAAGTTGCGCGGCGACGGCGGTGGTGTCGTGTTCGATCCGAACAGCACGAACCGCTTCTTCCGGCAGTACACGTTCGTGGACTGGGAGAGCAGCGATGGTGGCGGCATTGCGCCGGTCAACCGACGCGACGCCCGAGGTCACGACAAGGTGAAGAGCTCCGAGAAGATCGAAGAGGAGTCGTCCTTCTTCTATTCAGGCGCGGCGGCGCTCAAGGACGGGACCGACAGTCACCTCGTCTTCGGTTCGAATCGAATCTGGTATTCGCCTGACTGGGCTCGATCGTGGATGACCCTGCCGACCGGCAGCGATCCAAGGGACCGCGACAACCCCGATCTCAAGCAGGACGTGTTGGATCGCGACCAGAACGCGGTCAACTACAGCGACACCGTCGGTTCGATCGACTGCTGCAGCAGCACCTATCCCGGTGTTGGCTACACCGGTGCAAAGGTGCTCACCGTCAAGCTCTCGCTCTCATCGGATCGACTGACGCTGCGGGCCATCGCACTGCATGAGCGGGGCGTCGCATGGGTGATCGGCACACGCGCCGCGCCGAGTGGTGCGTTCTCGTGGCAGAAGAATTCGATTCCCAGCCAAGCGATCAAGAATCCGTCAGCCGGTGCCGAGCAGACTGCGTTCACCGACGGCGCGCCGATGGCGTTT
>DATAJN010000295.1:0-3875 GCA_036262105.1 Ilumatobacteraceae bacterium | reverse complement strand
ATGCGCACACTGCCGATGGTGGGATCGGCGAAGCGCGCGATCAGACGTCCCAGAGTGGTCTTGCCAGAGCCCGTTTCACCGACCACGGCGACGTGCTGACCGGCCGGGATCTGAGCGGTGACGTCGACGAGCACGGGTTGTTCGTCTTCGTCATCGCCGCGACTTCGATACCCGAACGTGACGTTCTCGATCCCGACGCTGAGCTCGCCGGCAGGGAGCATCACCGGATGGGTGGGCTCGGGCGGCCCGATCGGGTTCTCCAGAACGCCGAGCACGCGGCGGAGACCTGCTACCGCCGTCTGTGTCTGATCAAGAACCTCGGTGAACTCCGCAATTGGCTCGAGAAAGCGATACGTCAGGAAGATGAACCCGACCAGGGCACCCGACGTGAGCCCCGCGGCGGCGCCGCGGATGACGCCGACGCTGACCACTGCGGCGATGGTGAGCACACTGAACACCTCACCCGACGGAAACAGGAACGCGCCGATCGTTCCGGCGCGGATGAACGCATTCGAGCGTTCGTGACTCGTGCGCTTCGTCACCTCCGAGTAGTGCCGGCCGGCACCGTAGGCGCGCAGTGTCTCCGAGCCGGAAACGACCTCGCTGACCGCAGTGAGCACTTCGGCATTGCGCGTTCTGGCCTTGTCGTACGCGGCCGTCAGATGCCTCTGCACGCTGCGCAACACCAACGCCAACGGTGCGGCCGTGGCGAAGGCGACGAGCGCGAGCACCCAGTCGTAGGCCAGCATCACCCCTGCGACCATCAGTATCAATGTGCCGTCGAGCAGCCAAGCGAGCGCGCCCCAGGAGAAGAACTGCGACATGGTCTCGACATCGCTCGTAACCCGGGCGACCAGAGCGCCGCGCTGTTCCTCACCGTGATCGGCGATACTCAATCGGTGGATGTGCTCGAACAATCGAACGCGCAGGCTGTACAGAGCCTCTTCACTTCGCCTGCCGAGCCGGGCGACCGCCGTCCGCTGTGCGAAGGTGGCGACGATGATGACGCAGAGACCGATCACACCAAGGATCGTGACTGCGCCGACATCGACATCGCCCTTGCGGAAGCCGTGGTCGATGGCCTGCTGAACCAGGACGGGCACCACGACGCGCCCTGAGGCGCCAATCATCGCCAGCCCGAACGTGGCCCCGATGCCGCGGCGTAGTGCCGGCGCGGCTTCGACGCCCTTGCCGATCATCTGCACCGCCGACCATCTGCTGAGCGGTTCCATTACGGGCGCACCTCCTCGAGGTGCTCGGAGCGGTCGTGCTCGAACGCTTCCATCAGCCGCCGGTACTCGGGCACCTCGGCGAGGAGCTCGTCATGGCTTCCATGGGCGACAACCCGCCCATCGGCCAGGTACAAGACGTCATCGGCCAGTGCAATCGTCGACGGGCGAGAGGCCACAGCCACGACGGTTGTGTCGCGCAACGTGTCGCGGAGGTTGGCCAGCACCTTGGCCTCGGTCGCGGGATCGAGCGACGACGTCGTGTCGTCGAGCAACAGCGCAGCCGGGTTCCCGACGAGCGCGCGAGCAAGCGCGATGCGCTGGCGCTGGCCACCGCTGAGCCCGACTCCTCGTTCACCAACGATCGTGGACAGGCCGTCCGAGAACTCTTCGACGAAACCCGCCTCAGCGGCGAGCAGCGCCATGCGAATCTCGCTGTCGCTGATCGCCCGGCCGAGCGACACGTTGTCACGCACCGACCCCGCCAGCAGGAAGGGCTCTTGGAACACAAGCACGCACCCTTGCTCGGGCACGGTGATGGACCCTTCGTCGACGGCGATCAAACCGGCGATGAGATGCAACAAGGTGGTCTTTCCGGCGCCGGTCGAGCCGACGACTGCGACGGTTCGACCACCGGGGATCGAGGCGTCGACGCCGTTGAGCACCTCGCGACTTCCATCGTGGTTGTACGTGACGCCGCGCAACTCGATGCCGTTCCCGGCATGCCGCTGCAACGTCTGCGCGGGGTCGTCGGCCACTGGCTCGTCGAGCAGTTCGCGGATGCGGTTCCACCCGGCGATCGAGTACGGGAGCTCCGACAAGGCGAACCCGATCAATCGCAACGGGAACACCAAGAGCGTGAACAGGTAGATGAAGCTGGTGAGCTCACCGATGGTCATGGCGCCGCTGCGAACGCGATAGGCGCCGCCGACCAGCAGGAAGATGTTGACGACGTTGGGAACGCCGTCGAGCAGCGCCTCGAACGTACTGCGCAAGCGGATCGCACCGAATCGGGCGTTGCGCAGCCGCGAGGCGATGACGGCGAGTCGATCGGTCTCACGACTCTCGGCCCCGAACGACTTGACGACGGTGACACCGTCGAAGCTCTCGTGCACCGCTTCGCTGAGCTTGCCCAATTCGTGCTGAGCGGAGTCGTAGAACCTATCGACGCGTCGTTGATACGTGAGGTTCAAGCCGATCAACAACGGGAACACAGCGACCGCGGCGAGGCCCAGCCACAGGTCGGTGATCAGCAACCACACTGCCGAGAGAATCAGCATCAGCACCACGCTCGAGGCGAACGGCAATGGATTGAGAACCTGCGTGGCGGCCTCGGCATCCACGCCGGCGCGAGTGATGATGTCGCCCGTGCGGTGCATGCGATGCCACGGCACCGGCTGAGCAACGACTCGATCGACGACTTCGCCCGTCAACGACTCGGTGACTCGCCACGCAGTGCGGCTGGCGAACACTCGCCGGCCCACGACGCCGACTGCGCGGACCACTCCGACGATGATCAACAGACCGAGGATCGCCACGACCCGCTTCGTACCAACACTTCCTTCGTCGAACCGGGGCACGATCACCTTGTCGATGATGAGGCGAACGACGACTGAAGAGAACACTGTGCACGCGGCGAAGACCGCGGCGCAGCCGACGGCGGTGAAGAAGAGGCGCTTGTGATGGCGCAACAGCCCCCGGATCAGCCGAAAGGCCTGTGTCGGTCTCCCGGCATCGGCGGGAACGATCGTGCCGCGAACGTCCTTGGCCCGTTCTTCGACGCGTCGTTTCCGGGCATTCACGTGTATTGGTTCTAGCAGGGCGGCGAGTCAGTTCACCGGGAATATGGCGTCACGCGGCACGAGCCGTAGCCTGAGACCTCGTGAATCAGTTCGACGCCGGCCTGCTGATCTTGCGTGCCGTGTTCGGGTTGTTCCTCGCGTATCACGGCTACAACAAGTTCTTCGGCGACGGCGGGTTGACCGGCACCGCCAGGTGGTTCGAGAGCATCGGCATGCGCTGGCCTCGTTGGCAGGCACTTCTGGCGGCGACCACCGAGGTGGGCAGCGGCGTCTTGATGGCCCTCGGCCTGCTCACGGCGCTGGCTGCGGCGGGAATGATCGGTGTCATGACGGTTGCAATCGTGGTGGAGCACTGGAAGGTGGGTTTCTTCATCTTCAGGCCGAACCAGGGGTGGGAGTACTGCGCATCGATCGCGGTCACGGCCCTCGTGATCGCCATGGTGGGCCCCGGCAGATGGTCGCTCGACCACGCCATCGGCATCGTCTGGCACGGCTGGACGGGCACCACTGTTGCCGCGGCCGGGGGCCTGGGCGGCGCCGCTTCCCAGTTGGCGATCTCCTACCGACCGGAACACGCATGAGCGCGCCAGTCGATGTCGAAGCCCCACCGAAGACGAGGCGCTGGGTACGGGCAATCCTGATCTTGATCTGTTCGCTCATCGCTGCGATGTGGGTCTATGCGTTCGGGTTTGCCACGAAGACGGGTGTGTACTTCGTGACGGAGAAGGCGTGGCGCACATCGGCCGAGCAGATCTGCGTGCAGGCCACGGAGCGCCGCCTCGCGCTGGCCGACACCTCGCAGGGCTACATCTCCAAGCCGACGCACGCGCAGATGATCCAGCGA
>DATAJN010000294.1:0-4711 GCA_036262105.1 Ilumatobacteraceae bacterium | reverse complement strand
ATGGCTCCACTCTCGCGCACGAGTCCCGGCCGCAAGGCCGGGACTCGAACCGAGCGCTCGGTACTAGCCACCCGAACGCTGCTGGTTGCCACTGCCGTCCATCGGGCGATCGGCCAGCGGACCGCTGCCATCCATCGGACCGGTCTGGTGCCCGTGGGAGGCATTTGGCATCTCGACGATCGTGCCGTCTGCAAGCGTGTGCCGCCAACCGGTACCGTCGCGAGCCTGGATCCGGTCCATCGCCTGATCACCAGTGCAGGTCGGTGAGACGCCGTTTCCGCCGCCGTTGCCACCGCGTCCCGACCCGTTGCTGTCGGCGAACGCCGCACCCACGGGCAGCAGGACCGCCAGCGATACTCCGCCGGCCAGGAGGGCTTTGTGGATCTTCCTCATTGTCCTCATCTCCTTCTTTGTCGATCTCTCTTGGACCCTAAGTAGATGCCACCTCGATGAAGGCTTGAGGAGGCTCTGTATGAAGCTTCCGTGTCGTATCCGGACGCCGATGCGCCGGCTTACGTGTCAACGAGGGGATCAGCGTTCTTGCCCTCGTGGTGGCAATTGGTTTCGTCGCGACCGGCCGCAGCCAGCGCCGTTCCGGGCCCGACTCGCCGGAGACGTTCGAACAGCTCGTCGACGTCAGAGAATGAGAGCGGCAGGTCTACTCGTTTCAACGATCGGGTAACCTTTGAGTAGGTGCCATGAGGGCATCTGTTCAATCGAGAGACGCCTGGTTTGGGCTGGACGACCGTCAGGGTTGTCGCCCGTCCGGGCTCGACGCCTCCCGTTAGGGAAGGAAGATCGTGTCCGCTCTCCTCACGCCACCACAGCCAGTTCGTTCAGCTCCGCCGACGCCTCGAGTCAGCACAAAGGGAGGCGCCACCACTCCGGCCGATTTAGTCCGCGATCCCGCTGTGCGGGCCTCGGAAGAAGTCACCGAGGTGGCCTCACCGATCCGCCTCAGCGAGTCGACCCGCCCGCAAGTCGACGACGACGCTCAGTTGGTCCATGCGGTGAAGATGGGAGTTCTTGTGGGCATCCCCAGCGTGTTTGTGATCGCCGCCGCGATCGGCGCCCTTGCCGGTACCGGGCTCGGGGTTGCGGCGATGATCGGCGCGTGGTCGGGGCTCTTTGGTGGAACGTACATGGGCGGCCTCTTCTTCATCCACCCGTCCAAGCGACGGTTGGCAAAGGCCGCGGCTCGCGCCTCCATTCAGGGGATGAACAAGAACACGATGCCGAGCACGACCAAGGCGATGCCATAGATCTTCTCGAGCGATGCGGCAAACGCTGCTTCTAGTTCGCCGGGGCGTCGGCGTAGCGGAGGTAGGGCTTCTTCTCGACGACGTTTGCAAACCGTTGCTTGGCGTCATCGGTGGACACCGTTGTTGACACGATCACACGGTCGCCGGGGCGCCAATCGGCTGGCGTGGCGATCGGGTTCTGGTCGGTTGCCTGCAAGGCGTCGATCACTCTGATCAGCTCGTCGAAGTTGCGACCGACCGACTTGGGGTAGGTCAGCATGAGACGGACCTTGTTGGCGGGATCAACGATGAACACTGAACGTACGGTTGAAGTATCGCCCTCGCCGGGGTGAATCATGTCGTACAGCTCGGAGACCTTGCGGTCTTGGTCGGCAATGATCGGGAAGTTGAGCTTGTTCCCGGTGACCTCGCCGATATCGGGGGCCCAGCCACGATGATCCTCTGCGGAGTCGACGGATAAGGCGAGGACTTTGACGCCGCGCTTGTCGAACTCACCTTTGAGGCCGGCTGCGCGCCCGAGCTCGGTCGTGCACACCGGTGTGTAGTCGGCTGGGTGGCTGAAGAGCACTGCCCAGGAATCGCGCTTCCAGTCGTGGAAGTCCACGGTTCCTTCATTGGTCTCTGCGCTGAAGTCTGGGGCTACATCCCCGAGTCTGAGTGGCATGGCGACACACATCCTTTCGCTTGTATTCCTTCTGGAACCCACGGGCTGTCGAGTTCGCGACGTCTGCGACGTCACTACCAGGTACAGCCAGGATCGCAATCAGTATCTCGGCGGACACCCCCCGTGCCCCGAGCCAAAAGGCCCGCATCAGCGAACAGGGTGTGTCATCGACGACGAGGCCCAGATCACCTGGGCGGTCACGATGGGCGTTCTGGTGGGCATCCCCGACATGTTTCTGATCGCGGCGGGCCAGTACCCTGATCGTACTCCGGCCGATCAGGCGATGAACAAGAACACGATGCCGAGCACGACCAAGGCGATGCCATAAATCTTCTCGAGCCGGTGTGGATTCGTGCGCAGCGCGACCAGAAGTACCGCGTGCGCGAGGTTTCGATCGAGATGCTCTCAGGCAGCTGAGCTGCTGTGCACCGCAATCACCTGTGGATGATCTTGGAGGAAGATAGCGACCATGTCGTGACCTTCGGCGATCAACCGGCTGCCCTGGCTGAAGTCGAACAGTCCAATGCCGTGACTGTCGGGTGCCGGGAGGCGGATGACGTTGAGGTGGTCGTGCGACGGGGTGAGGATCTCGCGCGTGACAGCGATGGCAGACGTGAGCACACCGAGAGCCGACAGATCAGTCGGTAGGTGATGCTTGGTGCCGGCTCGGCAGTCGAAAGCGAAGATCGTTGTCGCGCCGAGATCACCGGCCCGCCGAACGGGCAGGTTCACGGCGATTCCACCATCGACATGCCGACTGCCGTTGATCACCACTGGCGGAAACACCCCCGGCATCGAGGCTGAGGCAACGAGCACCTTGCGTGGGTCGCCAGTCGAATGGAACTCGAGGCGAGCGTCATCGATGTTGACAGTGCACGCTTCGAATTGGGTCGACAGTTCGGACAGATTGTCGACGGGCAAGAAGCGATTGACCAGATCGACGAGGCCATCGGATCGATAGAGCTGTGGGTGGCTGCGCAACACGTGCCAGGCACGTTCGTGTCGCGAGCCACGAAAGATGTGCTCGCTTCGCAAGCCTTGCCAGATCGTGGCGAGTTGCTCCGCCATGCCAATGGTCGGGTCGTAGGCGATCGCCGCGCCGTTGAGCGCACCGGCGGAGACGCCAATCACCAAGTCAGGAACGATCCCAGCTTCGAACACGGCGAGCAGCTGGCCAGCTTGCATCGCGCCGAGCGACCCTCCGCCGGACAGCACGAAGGCAACCCTCTGCCGCCCGAGAGGTCTGTCGTCGCGCCGCTGCCGGTGCCGCCGGTTCCACCGCATGCGACATGATGCGCGCCCGACGTACCGATTGCAGCAACGCCGATGAAAAAGGGTCCTAACGACCTATAGCTCGGGTCGCTAGACCCCGCACAGATAGATGACGCGGTTGATCTGATCGACCTGCCACGGCTCCGAGTAGTCGTCGGGGATGACCTTCTTGATCGACCGGAAGCCGGCTGCCTCGATCATTCGCACCAGGTCGTCCTCGAATGGCCAGAACGATCCTTCGTTGCTCCACGCTGCCCACAGATCGTTGTCGCGCTCCACCGTCGGGTCGGGACCGCGCTCAGAGAAGTTTCGTCCCCGGTACGTGCCTTGCTCGCCGACGTACTCCACAATCTCGTCGGTGCATCCGTGGCTGCTCGCGTCGGCATGGGCTGCATGGGTGCACAGGAGCATGAATCCGCTGCACCGCTCCCGTATCAACCTCAAGACGACGTCGGGGTGAGGGAAGTGGTACAGGATGCCGGTGGCCAACACGACGTCGAACGGCTGCTGCGCCCGCGACAACTCGTGCAGCACGTCGCCACAAACGAAGCGGAGGTTCGTCAGTCCGGCGAGGACACGGACCAGATCACAACGGCGCACACTGACCCTTCGCGCTTCGACGCCGATCACCTCCGACGCTCCCCTGCGTGCAAACTCGACCGAGAACCCACCCTCCAGGCAACCGATGTCGAGCACTCGCTTGCCCGTGAGTCCGCCGGTCTCGTCGAGCACCACCTTCGTGCGCAGATCTTTGTCGGGCTCGACACCTGTCTCGGCCGTGAACAGGTCAGGAAGAATCTGAATTCGATGCGTGGTGAACGGCAGGAGCGACCACCACGGACTCCCAGTTGCGACCAGCCGACCACCGGGTCCCGCCAATCCGGCAACTTCCAACTTGAGAGCATCGAGCCAGACCGTAAGGGTCTGGAGCGTTTCCACTTGGCCGCGCAGCTGGGCCACCTGCCCGTCGAGCTGCACCGTGCGACGCTCGAGTTCTCCCGTCAATCCACCGGTGCCGTGCAGTACCACGTCGACCGCCGCACGCAGTCGTCTCCCTGAGCCTCGCAAAGTCGCCATGTCACACCGGGCCCGACATCAGCGATTCCCGTCTTCGGGTAGCTTCATGGTGTCAGGGTTCGATCACTGATGGCTTGATGCCCGGTGATGTCGGACGAATCCTCGACGCGGATAGCTGGCGATCGGTCAGCCCCGGGTTCCGGAGATGGAAAGTTGGCACAAATCGCGAATGCGAACCCCAGGAACACGGTGCCGCGCGGATCCCACGCTATGTCGACGTAGGCGAAGATCGCATACATCAGCACGAAGGTGGCGCCCACCACGACGGCGATCACATCGTCGGGGTCTGTGAGAAGTCGCAACTTGCGACCAGCCAATGCCATGGCCCTCCCGAACACGAAGAACATGGACACGAAGCCAAAGAAGCCTGTCTGAATCCAAATCCACAGCACGGAGTTGTGCGGGATGTACCGATAGAACTCGTAGAAGCTGATGT
>DATAJN010000293.1:0-1651 GCA_036262105.1 Ilumatobacteraceae bacterium | reverse complement strand
TTCCACCTTCGAGCACGAGGGTGATGGCAATGCCCGACTTCGAAGCCACCGCTTGCGAACCCTTCTCGTCGACCTCGGCCTGGGTGCCCGAACCTTCTTCCGCCAGCGCGCATGCGGCGCCGTTGTCGGTGGTCGTGGTGGGATGGTGTTCGATCGTGCGTTGCCCGTCGACCGCCATCACGGCACCGGTGCTGACGAGCCCGAGTGCGGCGATTGCACAAACGCCGGTGATGACACCTTTCTTGAGGCTCGGCTTCGATGCGAAGAGGAAGCCTCCGAACAAGACGAGTGCGCCGGCGATGATGAACACCACCGGGCCGCCGCTCTTTTCGATCCACAACATGATGCGCGAGAACGAGTAGATGATGGCCGCGAGGCCCGCCGCGGCAAGCACGGGGAACTCGAGCGGATGCAGCATGCGCTTGCGCAGACCGGCGTTGTAGGCAGGATCGGCGGAGGCTCGTTCGCTCCAGCCCTGAACCATCCATTCGACCGCCGCTGCCAAGAGCACGACGACGCCGGCCTTGAACACGATCGGCTTGGATTGGGCGCCCACGGCAATTGCGCCGACCGCTACCGCCGCGATCGCCGGCCACATGCTGCGACCAACTGGTGGCTGAGCAGCGGGTGCATCGATCGTGGCGTTCTCGGACATGGCCGAGACGTTGCCGTCGTGGGTGTAGTAGTTGACGCCGAAGAGAAAGGCGAAGACCAGCGCCGCGCTGAGCAGACCGATCACGCCGAGCCAACCCGAGGACCCCCCGTTCGACAATCCGTAGACGATCGCCGCGACGACTGCCAAGACGGTTGCCCCGAGGAAGAGTTTGGATCCAGTGGTGAACATTCGCGCCCTTCCGCCTACTTCGTCACGTAGACGACGAACCACAGTGCAAAGAACAGCGCACCGAGGAAGTACCAATAGAGGGCGTGGGCAGACACGATCTCACGATCGCTCGTTCGCCCGCCCAGATAACGAAACGCCGTGATGGCACTGAAACCGATGCCGATGACGAGCAGCACCAGGAACGTTCCGGTGAGTGCATAGAACATCGAGTTGTACGCGGAGGCACCCTTCTCGTTGATCGGCAGCTTCATGCGGCTGTAGATGAACGCCTGCGCGTTGACGATGGCAACGCCGATGACGCCGACCAGGGTGAGCGCCAAGGCGGTGTGGCTGCGCGCGTCGCGCTTGGCCGCGTAGACCGCCCACTGGGCGAAGACGAAGATGGGGACGAAGGCCAGCAGCATCGTGTTTGCCGCCACCATTGGGACCTTGATGCCTTTCGGCATCCAGAGACCACTCGTCGAATGCATGGCATCGGTGCGGAACCGCATCCACAACGCCAACATCGCGCCGATCAGCGACCCGGCAGCCACACAACCGATGGCGGTGCCGACGAACAGTTGTCGCCGCGGCGCGGGAGCCGCAGCAGAGGGCAGGGCGAGCATCAGCGATCTCTCCGTGGCTTCAGGTCGAGCAGGGGTTCGGCGGACGCCACGGTGTGCACATCGGCGAAGTTGGCCGCAGGTGCCGGCGACGATGTGGCCCATTCGAGAGTGTGGCCGTCCCACGGGTCGTCACCGGCGAGCGCGCCCTTGGTGAACGACCGAGCCGCCAGACCCAAGAACGCCAGCACGGTGATGAACATCA
>DATAJN010000292.1:0-15493 GCA_036262105.1 Ilumatobacteraceae bacterium | reverse complement strand
TCGTGGGCTGTCCTCGAGAATGGTCGCTACCACCCGTGCCACTGCTTCTCGAACGTGCTCTGCGTTGTCCAGGATCAGCAACGCCTGTTTGCGGGCAAGGTGGCTGACGACGTCGACGAGTGCGTCGGAGTCTGGGCGCGTTCGCACTCCGAGCGAACTGGCGATCGCCGCCGGTACGAGGCCGCCGCCGTCCAACACCGCCAGGTCCACGAACCACACGCCGTCGGGCCACTGGGCGAGTGAGCGAAGGCCGTGCTCGACGGCCAGTCGTGTCTTGCCGACGCCGCCCGGGCCGACGAGTGTCACGGCCTTCGACGGCCGCGTCAGCTGGGCGAGGTGGTCGAGCTCGGTGTCGCGACCGAGGATCGACGTCAGCGGAGTCGCCAGGTTGTGCCGATCAGCCGGCAACACTCGCAGAGCCGGAAACGTGTCGTCGAGGCCATCACCGTGTACTTGCCACAGCTCGACCGGGTCGTCGAAGTCGCGGACTCGGAACCTGCCGAGCGACTGCAACGACAAGTGCGCTGGAAGTTGGACGCCGCTGGCGGCATCGGCCGACACGACGATCTGCCCGCCGTGACCGGTGTTCACCACACGCGCTGCCTGATGCACGGCGAAGGCCACGTAATCGCGACCGTGAGGAATCGCAACACCCGAGTGAACACCCATCCGGACGCGCACCGGCGCTCCGGTCGGCCACGGTTCGGCCCCGAGCGCGCGTTGCCCGTCTGCACAGGCGACGATCGCATCGGCCGGCGTGTCGAACACAACGAAGAACGAGTCGCCCTCTGTGTCGATTTCGTGCCCTCGGTGCTGCCGCCACGCCTCGCGGAGGATTTCACGATGGCGGTCGAGCGCGGATGCGTACCCGTCGCCGAGATCGCGGATGAGACGCGTCGAACCCTCGATGTCGGTGAACACGAACGTTACGGTGCCGGATGGCAACGTGGGCCCTCGTGCAACCATCTCCATAGCCTCCCACGCTCCACCGACGGGCAAAAGCAATTTGCTACCTGGCGTAGCGGCTCGATCACTCGCGCGTGCTCGTCGCTTCGCACCATCGAATATCCCTGCTCGTCGGTGAGGATCTACATTCGTTGGCGTGACCGGCGAACGATCAATGGTCTACGGACCCAACTGCGCCGTACCGGTGCAGCGCGCCGCGATGGTGCATTGGTGGGAGGAGTTGACCTTCATCCACTGGCGGCTCGACCCGGCGGTGGTTCAACGGTTGCTGCCGGCCGGTCTCACGGTGGAGACATGCGATGGCTCAGCCTGGGTCGGTCTCGTGCCGTTCTTCCTACGAGTAGGGCTGCCCAGAGTTCGACCGGTGCCCTGGCTGTCGAGGTTCGCCGAGACCAACGTGCGGACCTACGCCCGCAGTGAAGACGGGACCAGCGGCGTTTGGTTCTTCTCGCTCGACGCCGCCCGACTGGGTGCCGTCGTCGTGGCTCGGTCGACGTACCGCCTACCGTACTTCTGGTCGAAGATGAGCATCGATCGTTCAGGCTCGACGATCTCCTATCGATGCGCGCGTCGGTGGCCACGTCCACGAGGGACGAGTGCTGCCACGATCGAGATCGGCGAGCGCTATGAGCCCGATGAGTTGACGGAGCTCGATCACTTCCTGACCGCGCGATGGGCGCTGTTCAGCGCGCCGCGCAGCGGCTTGCAGCAAGCTCGCGCGTTTCACGACCCCTGGCCTTTGCATCGAGCACGGGTCGTGGTTCTGGACGACACGTTGGTGGCCGCCGCAGGTTTGCCGACTCCGCAGGGCGTGCCGTTGGTGCACTTCGCCCCTTCGGTGAAAGTACGCATCGGTTGGCCGACGAAGGCGGTTTGGAACGTGCCGGTCGGGGGTACCGCCGAACGATGACCACTCATCCAAACCAGGCAGCTTCGGACGAAGCCGATCCAGACAAGCAAAGCAGCCCCGCGGGCGTCGTGCAGGACCTCGAAGACGAAGCCAAAGAAGCAGGTGCTTCAACCGATCCGCTGCCGGCGAAGGACTGACTTCAGCGAAGAAATCGAGCTTGACGCGCCTCGCTACTGCTCATTGACCAGGTACAAGAGCCATGGGCCGTCATCTTCTGGCCTCAGCTGCCCAGCTGATGTAAATAGGCCTTGCGCCCTATTGTGCACCCCCCGGAGACAATTTACTCTCTGTGGTCAAATGAACACTCACAATAGGGAGACTTGGCGGAATGAGAAACAAGAAAGTGCTTGTTGCAGTGCTTGGCGGCGTGCTCAGCGCAGGCTTGGTGGGGGCGTCGGCGGCGTCACTTGGCGGCTTGACCAGCGGCGGTCTCGGCGAGGCTGACCAGGTTGTTGCGGCGTGTGACACCGACGGAATCACGGTCGGGTACACCACGGCATACAGCGCGGCTGCCCAGACCTACCAGGTGACGGCAGTCAACTTCACGGGCGTGAACGCGGCGTGCAACGCCAAGGCTGCGTCGTTGTCGCTGCGGAACGGCGTCACCAACCTCGGCACCACCAGCGTTGCCAGCATCACGGTTGCCGCGGGCGCCTTCTCGATGGCTTTGGCCGCACCGGTGACGGCGTCATCGGTCAATGGACTCTCTGTCATCATCTCCGGCTGAAAGCGCTCGCCAACGTCTGTTCGGCGAGCGCTCTTGGCGGTGGCCCCTCGGGGCGATCGCCTTCATGGTCGTCGTGCCGTCTCTCGTCGTTGCCAACGCAGCGACCCTCGGTGGTGCGACCGCCAAGAGTTTGCTGGCGACCAGTCCGAGCTCGAGCGTCGGTGCGCCGACCACCATCGGTTGTGACAACTTCACCGGCACCGACGGCACATCGTTGTCGGGCCGAAGCGCGACCGTTGCGACTGCCTGTTCGAGCCAGGTGTGGACCGTTCATGTCGGTGCGTGGACGATCCAGGCCAACGGCGCGGTTTCCGACGCGACCGCAAGCGCAGTGGCCTCCGAGAACACGTCGACTGTTGACAGCACGGCCCAAGTCGTCATCTCCAGCCTCAACACCGGCGGACGCATCGGTGGCGTTGTGTTGTCGCACGACGGCACCGCCAACTACCTGGCCGCGGTGATGATCGATGGCGCGCCGGATCGGATCGAACTGCGTTTGGTCGCCGGCGCCTCCGTGACCGTGTTGACCACCCTCAATCCGGTGTTCGCGACGTCCAACACACTCTCGCTCTCACGGAGTGGAGCGACCCTCACCGTCAACCTGAACGGTGTCGTCGTCGGTGGCGCCACGCTGACGAGTACACAGGTGGCAACGATCGGTGCCGGCGCCCGAGCCGGCTTGTTCGGCGGGAGCGCCAGTGTCGGGTTCGATGATTTCTCGGTGACTGCCCCATGAACGAACGAAGCGAAGCAATGCTCGGCCCAGAACTACGTCGAGAGATACTCAGAATCTTGATTGCCGGCGCAGTCGTGTTGTGTGTCTGGTGGATCTGGCCGACGCGGTTCGGCGGAGAGACCACCGTCGTGGTCGTGCAGGGCACCTCGATGCAACCGACCTTTGCCAGCGGCGATCTCATCGTGGCCCATCGGCTGGATCACTACTCACCAGGCGAGATCGTCGTGTTCCGTGTCGATGTGCCGGGAGCCGGGCACCGCTTGGTCGTGCATCGACTCCTCGGCATCGACCCCGATGGTCACATCACGACTCGAGGCGACAACCGAACCTCGGCTGATGGTTTCGATCTCACGACCAACGACATCGTGGGCAGAGCCGTGCTGCGCGTCCCGAAGGGCGCACTGATCCTGCGACTCCTGTCGCGTTGGTGGATCCTGGCGATCGTGACGGGGATGATCACCACTGCCTATCTCATGCCGCGGTCATCCGACGATTCAACCGATGAGTCGACAGTGGATGAACCGATGGACCACGAAGCGGACACAGGCTCCCGCCAACTCACTTCGACGGTGTCGTAGCCGCGCCTACTCGTTGCTGTGCAGTTGACGAGATACCAACTGCCGGGACAAGCCGAAGATGCGGCTGACCTCCCCGATGCTGCAGCCCTCGTCGATCATCACTCGCCACAGCGCGACCCGAGCGTTTCGTCGCTTGGTTTCAAATGCGTCGAGCGCGGCCGTGAGCCGGTGCCGCGCGGAACTCACGTCGAAGTTCTCGACCAAAGGGGCGATTGGCGTGTCTCGCCCCAACTGCTGGGCCACGTTGCTTGCCACGACAGCGTCGTGCTCGAAGGTGTCGACCACACCAAGCATCGCCTTGTGCAGTTCTTCGAAAGCGCTCTGCGCGCGCTGGACCTGATCGTGTTCAGCCAATTGTTCACTCCATGTTGAATCGCCACCAACATCCCATCCTTGCACGAAAAACGCTGCGCGCAGTGGCAGGCAGCCTCCTCATGGTGGGAATTACCTGTGACGTTTGGCACAAAGGCTCCACTCCTGCAAGGGCCTATCAGCGTGCGGCGGTGAGAGAGTGACCTTCGAGCAGGGTGATCCAGCTCGAATTCAGCTGGCGTGCGCATCGCTGCGTGGGTACGCAGGAAGCCCACTCATCGTCCCCGGCAAGGGAGGCGGCAGGGGCATCGACGTGCGATCGGAAGGCGGCGCGAAGCCGCTGCCGCGTGGCGTGTAACGCCGCTCGTATTCGCCGCGCACGACCGTCTTCGGCTTGGCGTGGATCCAACCCGCGTACCAGGTCGTCCACAGTCGCCTGAAGTAGTAGGCGCTCGGCGGGCGATACGCGGTTCGGCGCACCACCATGGTTGCGGTGACGATCGTGCCGATGAACACGAGCATGATCGCCGGGTCGTGAATGACTTCTGCGGGCTCGATGGTGCGGATGAACGGCACCATCGCGATGGTCGCGGCGGCCGCGATGGCTGCCAGCGCGATCGTTCGCCACGAGGGCGAACTCGGCCGAACACCGATGACGCCGTCGGCAATGGCGAAGAGCAGCACCATCTGCATGATGAGATAGAAGACCGACGGATTGACGCTTCCCGCCATGATGAAGACCACGTTGAGCACGAAGCCCCAGCGCAACGCGAGGCGCAACGGCCTTCCGATGGCTATTGCGAGCCCAATCGCCAGTTCGGTCACGACGACGACGATCGCCACCAGGCGCGCTCCCGGACCAATCCAATGGTCCATGATCGGTCGAAAGAAGGGCAGCGCCACCTCGTGCTGTGTCGTGAGGTACGTACGGAGCTTGTTTCCGCTCCACCACTGCGAATCGATCATCTTCTCTGAGCCGGCACGCAGCCATCCGGCAGCGAGGAAGAGACGCAACGGCAAGAGCGCGACGACGGCCAGGTGATGACCGGGCTGCGGCGACGGTGCGTGACGCAGCACGGGCGGCGGCAGCGTCTGACCACTCGTCGGCGACATCGTCCGGCGGTCATGGTCGATGAGATCGATCATGCACTATCTCCTTGGGTCATTGGTCCGGCACGTCGTAGCGGGCGGTGTCGAACACGTGACAGACATTACAAACACGTTACGACATTATCGTTCGAATCTCCCAGAACTTGAGCAGCGCCCGGCTCGTTGATGTAGGGCTGAGCTCACTTCGACAGGTCGTACAGCGACACTCCATCGATGGTGGTAGCGGTGAAGTTGTCGCTGACCCATTGGGCGATCTGTCGCGACTCGTTGCTACCACCCATCTGCTGGCCGAAACCACCGCCGGCGATGAAGTAGTGGATCTGTCCGTTCGCCACGTATTGCTGGAACTGCGCCAGCGTGGGCGATGGATCGGAACCGTTGAAGCCACCGATGGCCATCACCGGCTTCTCGGCCGCCAATTGGAACCCCGATGCGTCATTCGATCCGATGGCTGCGGCAACCCACGTGTACTGATCGCTGTCCTGTAGCAATGCAGCCACGACAGCAGCGCTCGGCTCGGTGCTGTTGAGCAGGCCACCACCGCCGGCACCACCATTCGTACCGGTTGGAGGGCGGCCGCCGCCTTGGCCACGGTTGCCACCCTGTGGAAAACCGTTACCGCCTCCGGGGAACCCACCAGGGGGTTGACCCTGGCCACCACCGGGGAAGCCGCGCCCGCCGGGTCCGCCTCGAGCATCTCGTACCGTCGGGCCGGCCGTCACGATCGAACCGGAATGCGGAGTCGTCACCGTCTGCAGCGCCCAAGCCGAGGGGCCGGCGAGAGAGATCACGGCGGCGGCGACGGCCGATGCGCCGAGCAACTTCGGCGACAGCCATTGACCGACGAGCAGACCTGCGGCGGCGATGATTCCGCCGATCACGATGGTGGGGCGCAGCCATGAGTTCCAGTCGGTCGCCCGGGCGAGCAACCGCGACGACCAGACGGCCGTGGCGAGGACGGCGGCAGCGAGCACGGCGCGAGCGACGATGCTGCGGCGGTGGCGCCACAACAGATCGGCGCCGCATCCGATCAACACCGCAATCGCCGGCGCGAGAGCGACGGTGTAGTACTCGTGAAAGATTCCTTGCATGAAGCTGAAGACGAGACTCGTGACGACGAGCCATCCGCCCCACACGATGACCATGGCGCGGGTGTGGTCGGTGCGATCCGACCGACGGGTGAGCCAGAGAGCAGCGCCGGCGAAGATCAGCGCGGCGGGGATCAGCCAGGCGATCTGTCCACCCATCACGCCGTCGAACATCCGGGTGATCCCCGTCTTGCCCCATTGACCGGTGCCGACGCTGCCGGTCTCGTTGCCGGTGAGGCGGCCGAAACCGTTGTACCCGAACGTGAGGTCGAAGATGCTGTTGGTCTGTGAGCCACCGATGAATGGCCGCGAGCTGGCCGGCGTCAGCGCGACGATCGCAAGCCACCAACCAGCGGCCATCACCATCGCCGCGCCGCCGACGAGCAAGTCAGCGACGCGGCGACGCAACCGTTGAGGGGCGGCTACGAGGTAGGCCAGTGCCAAGGGGGGAACCACGAGCAGAACCTGCAACTGCTTGGTGAGGAACCCGAAGCCGATCAATGCCCCTGCAAGCACGATCCAGCGGCGGCGTCCGTCATCGATGCCGCGCATCGTGGCGTAGGCCGCCAGAGCCATGAGCAGTGTGAGCATCGCGTCGGGGTTGTTGAACCGGAACATGAGAGCGGCGACAGGCGTGGTGGCCATCACGGCACCGGCGAGCAGAGCCGCGAACGCCGAGAACCGCCGGCGCACCGACGCGTACACGACTCCGACCGTGGCGACACCCATCAACGCCTGCGGAACGATGATGCTCCATGAGTTGAGTCCGAAGATGCGGACGGACAAGCCCATGATCCACAGCGATGCGGGCGGCTTGTCGACCGTGATCGCGTTTGCAGCATCGGAGGATCCGAAGAACCACGCCTTCCAACTCTGCGATCCTGCCTGCGCCGCCGCGGAGTAGAACGAGTTTGCCCAGCCGGATGCACCGAGGTTCCACAGGAACATCACTGCGCTGACCGCGAGCAGCGCGATCAGCGCCGGGCGTTCCCAGCGGGCGCGTGTCGAAACTTCGTCGGTCCGGGCGTCGAGCACCGGATCGTCGGGTTGCTGGTCGGTCCGTTGAGCCTCCGCTGGTGGCGGCGGCAGTGGGGCATCCACCGATGAATGCTCGGTTTCCATGTCGTCGATGGTGATCATGGTGACGTTCCGATTTCTGTGTAGGCGCGACTGTTGGGGAAGACCCAGAGGCGAAAGGCGAGGAACCTGCCAACCGTGGTGACGAGGTTGGCGAGGATGAGCACTGCGAGCTCGATCGACGCGGGTGCAGCGGGCCAGGCAACTGTCAGGAGCGCGAGCGATCCCGATGTCAGCGCCAGCCCGAGCAGGAACACGAGCAGACCCTGCAGTTGGTGACGCAGCACTCCCTCCGCGCCGTGGACGCCGAAGGTGATGCGGCGGTTTGCCGCCGTGTTGCCGACGGCGGTCAGGCACAACGCCACGAGGTTGGCCATCTGCGAGCCCAGCGCCTGCCGAAACAGGAGGAAGAGGAATGCGTAGGCGATGGTGCTGGCTATGCCGATGACGCCGAATCGCAGTACCTGCAGCCCGAACGTCGGTGCTCTCTCGGTCGGTCCTTCGACAGGCCGCCCGAAGCGTCGACGGATCATCGACGTCTTGATGGATCCGGTGGCAAAGCCGCGGACGAGCCGGGCCACACCCTTCAAGTCGCCGATCGCCGTCGATCTGATGTCGACGCGGCTGTCGGGATCGTCGACCCAGTCGACCGGAACTTCGTGGATACGCAGCCCACAACGCTGGGCGAGTACGAGCAGCTCGGTGTCGAAGAACCAGCTGTTGTCCTCGATGAGGGGCAAGAGCTCCAGAGCGACGTCCCGGCGAATGGCCTTGAAGCCGCACTGCGCATCACTGAACCGCGCGGCCAACGTGCCGCGGAGGATCACGTTGTAGCAACGCGAGATCAGTTCGCGCTTGACGCCGCGGACCACGTTCGAGCCGCGGGCGAGCCGGCTGCCGATCGCTAGATCGGAATGCCCGCTGAGGAGAGGTGCGATCAGAGGGAGCACAGCGGCCAGATCCGTCGACAGGTCGACGTCCATGTACGCCAACACGGTTGCGTCCGATCGGCCCCATGCGCTGCGTAGCGCGCGTCCGCGACCCTTCTCATCCACTCGCATGTAGACGACATGAGCAAGTTCGTCGACGAGGCGGGCGGCGACTTCGCCGGTGCCGTCGGTGCTGGCGTTGTCGGCGATGGTGATGCGGAAGGTGAACGGGAGCGACTCGCTGAGGTACCGGTGCAGCCGGCGCACCGATGGGCCGAGATCGGCTTCCTCGTTGAAGACCGGAACGACGACGTCGAGCGCCGGAGGCGCCTTGTCGAGCAGTTCTGCTGCCCTCGCGTCCATTGTCGCCGTCATGTCGCTGACTGTACGAAAGCCCTGTAAGAGGGGGTCTGATGAAGTTCAAGAAGTGGGTGAGAGATAGGGTGCCAGCCGATGAAACTGGCAATCGTCGGTGCCGGTGGGATGGGTTCGTTTCACGCTCGCTCCCTGGCAGCGCTGCCGGGTGTCGAGATCGTCGCCGTCGCCGATCCGCGCCTTGCCGCGGCCGAATCGTTGACCGCGATCGTTGGTGGCACTCCGTCCGCCGATGGCCTCGAAGTCGCTTCGAGAAGCGATCTCGACGGTCTGGTCATCGCATCACCTGAGGACTCTCACGAGGAGCTCGTCCATGCGGCGCTGCGCGAAGGCACGCGCATCTTGTGTGAGAAGCCGCTGGCGGTCGGTGCCGCGTCGTGCGAGCGAATCGTCGATGCCGAGATCGCCCTCGGTCATCGCTTGTTGCAACTCGGCTTGATGCGGGTCTTCGATCCGGCACACGTGCAGCTGGCCGCAGAGGTGGCCACGCTCGGCGAGTTGAATCATGTTCGTTGCGTACATCGCAACGTGCACGAAGTGCGGCGCACTGCGCAGCTGATCCTGAATCAGTCACTCGTCCACGACATCCACAGTCTGCGTTGGCTCGTCGGCCGTGACATCACGCGCGTCACCACGCTCGCAACACCCAACGCCGATCACGTCGAACATCTCCTGCTGACCGCCGAGTTCGAGGGCGCCGGGTACGCGACGGTCGAATTCAGCGAACACGCCTTCGCCTATGAGGTCACCGTCGAGGTCGAAGGCGCGCGGGGAGGCGTCGCCATGGCGCCGGTGATGCGCCCGACCGTGCGACGCGACGGCTCGGAGATCGTCAACATCGGAACCGACTGGTTCGCCCGCTTCGCCGACGCCTACCGCATCGAGGCGTCTGTGTGGCTCGACTCGTTCTCGTGTGAGAGCGCGGTCGGGCCCTCGGCCTGGGACGGATTGGCCGCCGAGCGGGTGGTCGAGGCGGCCATCGAGTCGCTACGAACGCGCCGGCCAGCCGACGTGGCCAGGCGGGAAACGCCCGAGCTGTACCGCTCTGCGCAGTAGCAGGTGCCACGGAACGCGTTCTGACCCCAATACCGGTAGCGTGTGTGGTGGCCCGCTGAATCTGGCGGGCCATTTTCATGAGATGAGAGACAGTTGACTACAGGTACCGTTAAGTTCTTCAACGCCGAGAAGGGCTTTGGATTCATTGCTCGCGAGGGTGGCGAAGACGTGTTCGTGCACTATTCCAACATTCAGGGCGATGGATACAAGTCGTTGCAAGAGGGGCAGAGCGTCGAGTTCGACATCGCTCCCGGCCGCAAGGGCGAAGAAGCACAAAACGTCAGGCCGCTCTGACACATTCGTGACTGGCTGATACATCGGCCAGAATTTGACCACTTGAACCGACCGCTGAGCCCTAGGGCCAGCGGTTCGTTCGCGTCGGGACGTCAGAGCTCAGGTGACGATAACCGGGGTGCCGATCTGGGCGAAGTCCCACATGAAGTCGGCGTCGAGATCGGCCTGGCGGGTGCACCCACCCGACAGACGGGTGCCCAACTCGGTGTCCTTTTCGTACTTCGATCCATCGGAGACGTGACGCGGAATGCCGTGGAAGCCGATTGCGCCGATCTTGGTCTTCGTGTACCTGATCATGTGCGGCAGAAGTGCCTTGCCGTTCCATGCCGTCGAGACCTCGGAGCGGCTGTACACCACGTGTTTGCCAGGTACTTCGTTGTTGTACTTGCTGCCGGAGACCAGCCATGAGCGGATGACTCGATCGTTCTTGTCGACCGCCCAGACCCGCTGCCCGGCTCGGTCGTACACGACGCGCTTGCCACTTCCCGAATTGGCCGGCAGCGGTGGCGCATCGGGGCCGCTGGTAGCAACGTACGAGAGTGGGTAGCCGAGCAGATCGACGGCACCAGCTGCCGGGGGCGGTGTGTGGATCACCAGCGATGCTTCGTCTGGCCAGATGTTGAGCGAGATTGCGGTCTCGCGACCGACCACACCATCGACGAACATGTCCTTGTCCTTCTGGAGCTTGTTGACGGCGCTGAACGTGGGGTTGTCGAACGTACCGCTGGCAGTACCGGTGAGGTAGCCGATGTCGATCAGCGCCTGCTGCATGCAGGTGACGGAGGTGCCTGAGTCGCCGATGCGCAGCTCGCGCTTGTCGATCTTGCAGCCGGCGTCTGTAGGCGATGGTTCGTCGCCGATCAGGTCTTGCTGGCCGGTTTGGGCGAGATCGATGGGTGGGACTGGTGTGGACGCTCCCGTGTCGCCTGCGCTGATCGGCGCATCCGCGGTGGGAGCTGCTGTCGTCGATGGGGAGGTCGCCGGCTGCGAGTTCAGGGCTGCTGCGGTCGCCTGAGAAGGCGAGTCCTTGAAGATCGTCTGCACGAACGAGATCACACCGATGAGCACCGCGCCGACGCCGAGCACGGCGATCGCCCGACGTACATCACGCTGCACAGGAGATGCCGGCCGGTTGTTTCGTCGGGTGTGCTTTGTCATGAGTTCGTTTCGGATCCGGGAAGACGCAACATACCGATGTCGATTCTAGCGAAGATCGTCCGCAGAAGGCCGACACCGCCGTAGGAACCGGTGTGGCAAGGTGGGGGAATGACGACGTGGGTTGTTCTCCTGCGTGGTGTCAACGTAGGCGGCGCGAACAGGCTGGCCATGGCCGATCTGAGGAACCTCGTCACCTCGCTCGGTCACACCGAGGTCGCGACGTACATCCAGAGCGGCAACCTCGTCCTGAAATCCCCGAAGTCAGACCGGGCCCGGCTCGCCGCCGAGATCTGCACCGGGATCGAAGAAGTGCATGGGTTGTCGGTGTCGGCGGTTCTCCGCACACCCGACGAGTTGCGCGAATCGCTCTCCAACAACCCGTTCATCGGTACCGTCGACGCAGTGCGGGTGTTGATCACGTTTCTGTCCGGGGCTCCCCGATCCGACGACGTCGCCCGCCTCGAGCCCGAACGGTTCTTGCCCGATCGGTTCGAACTGCGTGGCAGCGAACTGTACGGGTACTACCCGAACGGGGCCGGACGGTCGAAGATGACACTCGACTACTTCGAGAAGCGTCTCGCAGTCCGCGGCACGGCGCGCAACCTCAACACGGTCGCCAGGCTGATCGAGCTCGCCGACGGCTGACACTACGATCGACCCATGTCCGCAATTGCCAAGCTCTCGCTGTTCGCTCTCGACGCCGCCGACCCGCGTCGCCTCGCCGAGTTCTATGCAGGCATCACCGGTTGGACGGCGGTCGAAAGCGAAGGTGGAGCGTGGATCGCACTGCGAAGCGATGGCGGCGCGACGCTCGCCTTCCAACTCGCCCCGGATCATCAGCCGCCGGTCTGGCCGAGCGCCGACCGTCCGCAACAAGCCCATGTGGATTTCGACGTCGACGATCTCGATGTGGGTGAGGCGGCCGTGATCGCTCTCGGTGCTCGCAAGACCGACTTCCAGCCTGAGCCCGATGCGTTTCGAGTGTTCCTCGACCCGGCAGGCCACCCGTTCTGCCTGGTGCTCGCCGGCTGACGCTCTTCTCCACCACCCCCGCCATGGGCGCGGTTTCGGAACGTCCATTTCCGGATTCGCGCCCGACCCTGCTGTATGGGAGCGCATTGCGAAGTGCTACTTCCAGTTTCGCGCCCAAGCGGGGCTCAGGGGAGCTGGCCGACGTGCGCCAGTGCGAGGCGGATCAACCGATCGTGACCACCGGTCATCTCGCTGCGCAGCTGCTCGCTCATGACCTGCGTCGGCGTGAACCAACCGAGGTCGAGGGCCTCTTGCGTCGGTTGACAGTCGCCGTCGACGGGAACCACGAACGCCAGACTGACCGCATGATGACGCGGATCGTGGAACCCGCTGATGTCTGGATTCGGGAAGTACTCGACCACGGTGAACGGTGCGACCTCAGGCGGGATGCGTGGCAAGGCAACGGGGCCGAGATCCTTTTCGAGATGACGCAACAGTGCGTCGCGGATGCGTTCGCCGTAGAGCACCCTACCGGTGACGACCATCCTGCTGATCGTGCCGTCGGCGGCCTGACGCAGCAGCAGACCGATCTCCGTGACGGCCCCGACCTCGTTGACGCGCACCGGTACGGCGTCGACGTACACCAGCGGCACGTTGGCACGGATGTTCTCGAGCTGCTCGCGGTCGAGCCAGCCAGTCTTCGTTTCGATTTGGTCGCTCACTATGTTCCTGTGAAGTAGCCGTTGACGTCGATGATGACATGCGTGGCGACGTTGACGAAGACTTTCAGCGCTCCGCTCGCCGAAAGTTTGACGAGGCCGGCGTTGGCGACTGGGGTAGCAGCGACGTAGTTGAGGTTCGACGTCAGCGGAAGCGGTCCGTCTGCGGGGTACACGGTGAGGTAACCCGCACCGGTCGCCTGATCGGACGTGAGGTTCATCGAAACAGCCGCAGCGCCGACCGGAACCTGGAATGGGGCGCCGGCCAGTTGCAAGCTGACGGTCGACAATCCGGCGTGGATCGTGTTGGGCGCTGATCGGCTGTCGTAGAAGCGGCTGGGGGTGATCGGCACGAACTCACCGACGCTGCTGGCCGACACGGTGGCATCGGTGATGTATCCCATGACGTCGACAACGATGTGCGACGAATTGGAAGTGAACACGCTGATCGTGCCGCCGGCACCCAGCGGAACGATGGCGTGGGTCGCTGTGGTTTCCCCCGCTACATAGTTGACGTTCGACGTCTGCCCCGGCGGCGCGCCTGTCGGCAGGGCCTGCATGAATCCCGCTCCGACCGGCTCCGTCGCCGTGATGTTGACGACCAGCGCGGAAACACCTGTGGCCGGCACACCCGCACCTTCGGGCACATCGACACGAACCGTCTCACCTGCTGCCGGCACGTGCGAGGTCCAGCCGGCGGGCACGGGCCCCGCTTCTGTCGGACGCGTGTCGAGGACGCGACGCGGGTTGACCGGAATGAAACGACCCGCGGTTGTTGCTCCCGTCGTCGGCGTGAAGTAGCCCATCGCGTCGACGATGATGTTGCCCCCGGTGGGAATGAAGATCGAGATCGAACCCTGCCCTAGCGGCACGATTGCAAAGTTCGGTTGGATGTGCCCCGGGGCGGCGACGTTGGTCGTGGAGAACGCACCGATCGCGCCGCCGAGCTTGGGAAGGGCCTGCACGTAGAACGGGCTCACCGAGTCGGTAGACGTGATGTTGACGGCCACAGATGTTGCCGTCGGAGGGATCACTCCCGACGACGAGATCGATAGATCGATGATCGCGTACTGAGGGTACGGGCCGACCAGGTTGGCCGGACCGATGAATGACGATGGTCGTGTGTCGAGCAGGCGAACGGGCGCGCCGAGGGCCGTGAACGTGCTTGGTGCAGAGGCGACGGTAACTGGCGGTGCGGGCAACTGGATCTCACCGGCGCCGTATGCGTTGTCGGGGCCGGGCGGGCCGAGATCACGCACGAGGTGCTTGGTCAAGGCGGCCAGCGGCATGCCCGGCGCCGCCAGTCCCTGGCCGAGGAGCAGGGCCGCCATGCCGGCGGCGGCTGGCGACGAGGCACTGGTGCCGTTGAAGCAAATGGGGTAGATCGTGCTCTTCACGCACGACGGCGCCGTGAGGTCGGGCTTGATCCGGCCGTCGTTGGTTGGCCCCTGCGACGAGTAGAACGCGATGCCCTGCGACCCGTTCGCCGGATCGATGGCGCCGACCGCGACGAGCGACGGGTTACTCGAGTCGACGACCGGCTTCGCCGCGCTGAACGACGCTGACTGCCGACCGGACGCGATCTTTCCGAAGAAGGTGGCGACTTCGATCGTGTCGGGAGCGGTAGACGAGTAGTGGGCGTTGACGTGGATGCGAATGAACAGGGACTGGCCGGCAGCGACTGCGAAGTTCGCGTCGACGGCCTCCAATGGTGCGGCACCGTTCACCTGCGAGTCGTCCAACGTGACGAGGAGCGTTCGCGAGGTGTCGCTGGTTCCCTCGGAGATCTCGACCGAGTAGTCGGTCATCGAAGTCGGCGGCAGGTGCCAATCGTTTGCCCAACGGATGCCGTCGAAGGCGACCCCGCCATCGGACGGGTCGATGCGCAGCACCGTGTCGACCCCCGGACCGTTGTCGAAGTCGACGAAGCCGCTTGCGTCAACACCGTTGGTGTAGCGCCCGTAACCGAATGCTGCATCGTTGCCACCAGAGTTGAACCACGTGATCCCTCGCGCTCCGGCGTAGTCGACGACTGCGTCGAGTGGGCCGGTTCCATCGCCGGGCCCGTCGTAGGGCGCGCCGAGCGAACGGGTGACGATGTGTACTCCGTTGGCGACGAACCAATCGATCGCCGCCTGTGTTTCGGCGGTGTCGGCGGTTGTGGCGAGGAAGAGCTCAGCGCCGGGGGCCATGTCTTTGACCACCTCGGCAACGGCCACGCCGTGACGATCGCCGTTGACCGAATTGATCTGCCCGGTCGGCGTGCACAGACCCTGGGTGCGGTCGGGACAGAACTGGTGAGCTGCGTCGGGGGCCGGTCCGTGTTCGTTGATGTTCCAAAAGCTGAGGTCGAAGAAATCGATGATGCCGACCTTCACGTTGCCCGTGATGTTGGCGTTGTGCCACGCCGCAGCGTTTGTCTGCGCCACCTCGTCGCCGACGGTCGGCCCGAAGCCAACGGCTTCCGTGGGTGGCAAGCGATTGAC
>DATAJN010000291.1:0-14139 GCA_036262105.1 Ilumatobacteraceae bacterium | reverse complement strand
GCGGCGACTACGTCTACCGCCTCGAAGCCGACATCTCCTTGGAAACTGCGTTGCGCGTCGCTGCCTCGGTGGCGCGAACTTCATAGACTGCGTTTCCTTTCAGCTCTCGGTAACGGAGGCAACTGACATGATGATCGGTCTCGATCACGCCAGAGCGATGATCGCCGGCGCCCGCGCCGCGGCTCGCACACTTGACCTGAAGCCGATCTCGGTCGTCGTACTCGATGCCGGCGGGCACGTGACAGCGTTTGAACGTGAGGATGGTTCATCGAACAAGCGGTTCGAGATCGCCTTTGGCAAGGCCCACGGTGCGCTCGCTTTCGGGATGGGCTCGCGTTCGTTGATGGCCCGGGCCGAGGCCCAGCCCTACTTCGTCGCTGCTGCTACCGCGGCGATCGGCGGATCACTGATTCCTGTACCGGGAGGCGTGCTCGTCACCGACTCCGACGGAGCGACGATCGGTGCGGTTGGGATCAGCGGCGACAACTCCGACAACGACGAGCGCGCCGCCATCGCCGGCATCGAGTCAGCGGGGTTCACCGCCAACCCAGGCTAACGGTGTTCCCGCATCGGGAACGCGTAGCCGACCGGTGGTGTCAGTGCGGCATGAAGAGACTTGTCGTTGTCACCTTGCTGCTGCTCGTTTCATGTGGTTCGGCAACTGCCACCTCATCGTCCGAATCCTCCGAGACTCCGACGCCCGAAGCCACGTCGCTCACCACTCCGCAGACTTCGCCGATCTCCGCGCCGTCGTCGTCGCCGACTTTCGATCCGCCGATCGTCGATTCCCAGGCGGCCTTTCCCGCCAAGCTGGCGCTGACGACGAAGGATGGTGAGGTGGTCACGTTCGCTCCTCACGATCCGATGATCGTCACGCCGGGTGTGATGGACCCGACAGGAAAGGTCGTGGTCAGCGCATCGACGCTCGGAGGTCGAACGATGGTCGAGTGGCACGACGTGCGTACCGACGACATCTTCGGTACAGCTCTCGTCGACGGCGACTTCCGCGCGACCGCAGTCGCTCAGGATGGGAAGCTGGTCGCCCTGATCGGGACGACAACGCGATCCACGACGGTTGTGCTGGCGACGCCGTCTCGCGGCGAGATTCGTCGATGGGCGTTCGACGCCGTAGTCGTTCCCGAGGCGTTTGCCAATGCGTTTGCCCCCGAAGGCGACGGGTTGCCGATCGGGGTCTTCGTCATCGAGTACCTGGCCGAGCACACGTACCGGGTGCGCGTGATCGACACCGCCACCGGTGAGCTCGGCCTGCCGTTGAACCTGCGCGACAAGGGCCAGACAGTCGATGAGGTGATGACGGCGGTGAGCCGCACCGCGGTGTTCGAACCGGTGCACCAACTGCTCTTCACGCTGTACCAAGATGCGACCGAGGGTGGAGAGAACCTCGGTGCCTTCATACACACCCTCGGCCTGATCAACGGCGTGTGGTGCCTCGACGTGCCGCCCGAGCTGGGCCTCGCGGATCATTCCGGCGCGCTCGCCGTCAGCCCCGACGGTTCACGGCTGTACGCGGCGTCGAGCGTCGGGGGCGTCGCCGGCTACGTGGTCGACGACATCACCAACGGGACGTCGGAGATGCCGGAGGCGCGCGGCACGGCAGCGCTGGCCGCGTCCTCGTCACGTGTTGCGATCGGCGCTTCGAACCACGAGGTGGTCGTTGCTCTCGGCGGCCGGTTGTTCCGTCTCGATCCCGTTACCTTGGAAGTGAGGGATTCGTTCACGTGGGACATGGACATCGAGGCGTTGACGGTGTTGGACGACGGCAGCATCGTGATCGTCGGGACAGGACGTATGACGCTCGTGTCGCGGCACGACAACATCCAAGCCGAGCGCCCGATCGGCGACCTCGCCGAGGTCACCCGCGTGGCTGTGTCCGGCTGAGCGCTACTCGGTCGGCAGGGTGGGTTCCGGCGCCTCTGGTGCGCCGGTGGCAGCCAGCTCGACCGCCGCGGGAGGCAAGAAGCCCTCGACTGCGGAGAACTTCAGCTTCTTCTCGCCCGGCTTCTCCGGGTCGTCCTCGGTGTCGACGACGATGATCTCGCCGGCGCGGAACTCCTTGTAGAGGATCTTCTCGCTGAGGACGTCTTCGATCATCCGCTGAATCGCCCGACGTAGAGGACGAGCGCCGAGCTGCGGGTCGTAACCCCGCTCGGCCAGCAGTTCCTTGGCGCTCTGGGTGAGCTCGATGCCCAGACCCTGACCCTCGAGCTGGCCGGTGAGGCGCTTGGTCATGAGGTCGACCATCTTCATCACCTCCTCACGAGCAAGCTCGTGGAACACGATGACTTCGTCGATGCGGTTCAAGAACTCGGGGCGGAAGTGGATCTTCAGCGCCTCGTTGACCTTGTCGCGCATCCGCTCGTAGCTCATCGCCGAGTCGACCTTCGTGAAGCCGACGTTGGCCTTGCGCAGGTCGGCAGTGCCGAGGTTGCTCGTCATGATCAGCACGGTGTTGCGGAAGTCGACGGTGCGGCCCTGGCTGTCGGTGAGACGGCCTTCCTCCAGGATCTGGAGCAACGTGTTGAAGACGTCGGGGTGCGCCTTTTCGATCTCGTCGAACAGCACGACGCTGAACGGCTTGCGCCGCACGGCCTCGGTGAGCTGGCCACCTTCTTCGTAGCCGACGTACCCAGGGGGCGCACCGACCAGCCGACTGACGGTGTGCTTCTCCATGTACTCGCTCATGTCGAGGGCGATCAGCGAGCTCTCGTCACCGAACAGGAACTCGGCGAGCGTCTTGGCCAGCTCGGTCTTTCCGACGCCGGTGGGCCCGAGGAAGATGAACGACCCGCTGGGCCGCTTGGGATCCTTGAGGCCGGCACGCGTGCGGCGCACGCTCTGGCTGACGGCCCTGATGGCGTTCTCCTGGCCGATGATCCGCTTGTGCAGCTCGGCTTCCATGTTGAGCAGCTTGGCGGTCTCTTCCTCGGTGAGCTTGTAGACCGGAATGCCCGTCCAGATGCTGAGCACCTCGGCGATGGCTTCCTCGTCGACCTCGTCGAACAGATCGACCCCGCTGGCCTTGACCTCGGCCTCTTTGATGGACTTCTCGTCGAGCAGTGCCTTCTCCTGATCGCGGAGCCGGCCTGCTTCTTCGAACTGCTGCTCTTCGACGGCGCGCTTCTTGGCCTCTTGCACCTCAGTGAGCTTGCGCTCGATCTCTTTCAGATCGGGGGGCGTGCCCATGCGCTTGATGCGCAGACGGGCGCCCGCCTCGTCGATGAGGTCGATTGCCTTGTCGGGGAGGTGACGGTCGCTGATGTAACGGTCGGAGAGATTGGCTGCGGCGACAATTGCCTGGTCGGTGATCGTGACCCGGTGGTGTGCCTCGTACTTCTCGCGTACGCCCTTCAGGATCTCGATGGTCATGGCCAACGTGGGCTCTTCGACGCGCACCGGCTGGAAGCGCCGCTCGAGGGCGGCGTCTTTCTCGAGGTGCTTGCGGTATTCGTCGAGCGTTGTCGCGCCGATGGTCTGCAACTCGCCACGAGCCAGCATCGGCTTCAGGATCGACGCCGCATCGATGGCGCCTTCTGCGGCACCTGCGCCGACGAGCGTGTGGATCTCATCGATGAACAACACGATGTCGCCGCGCGTCTTGATCTCTTTGAGCACCTTCTTCAGCCGCTCTTCGAAATCGCCGCGGTAGCGGCTGCCGGCGACGAGCGCACCGAGGTCGAGCGTGTACAGCTGCTTGTTGCGGAGCGTGTCGGGGATGTCGTTGCTGACGATCTTCTGAGCGAGGCCCTCGACGATGGCTGTCTTGCCGACGCCCGGCTCGCCGATGAGCACCGGGTTGTTCTTGGTTCGACGGCTGAGGATCTGCATGACCCGCTCGAGCTCGCGGCCTCGACCGATGACCGGGTCGAGCTTCTTCTCGCGGGCAAGCTGGGTGAGATTGCGACCGAACTGATCGAGGATCTGGCTGTTGCCCTTGTCGCCTGGTGTGTCTTCTTTGCCCTGGGAACCGGCGGCTGCCGCTTGCGGCTCGCCCTTGCCCTGAGCGCCACCCTGGTAGCCGCTGAGCAACTGGATCACTTGCTGGCGCACGCGTGACAGATCTGCGCCGAGCTTGACGAGCACCTGCGCGGCGACTCCTTCGCCTTCGCGAATGAGGCCGAGGAGGATGTGTTCGGTGCCGATGTAGTTGTGGCCGAGTTGCAGCGCCTCGCGTAGCGACAGCTCGAGGACCTTCTTCGCCCGCGGTGTGAAGGGGATGTGCCCCGACGGCGAGGTGCCGCCCTGACCGATGATCTCTTCCACTTGGTTGCGGACGGCTTCGAGCGAGATGCCGAGACTCTCGAGCGCCTTCGCGGCGACCCCTTCACCTTCGTGGATGAGACCGAGGAGGATGTGTTCGGTGCCGATGTAGCTGTGGCTCAGCAGCCGAGCTTCTTCCTGGGCCAGCACCACGACCCGCCGGGCCCGATCGGTGAAGCGTTCAAACATGTCGGAAGTCTATCGGCGTGGGGCTCGCGCAACATGATGTGCTTCTCGTTGGGCCCAATGGCCCACTGCCTCTCCCGGTCGCTTCTTCCGGCGGATCGGAGCTCATGACTAGCCTTGCCGTGTGGGGCCTTCGCCATTCTTCGCTCTTGCCGGCACGACCGACGACGTGCAACGCATCGAAAGTGCCCTGGTCGAGTCGGTGCGCACCCCCGATCCGTACCTCAACGAGATCGCCGCCCACCTGATACTTGCGGGTGGCAAACGCCTTCGTCCGTTGCTCACGGTCGTGGCCGCGCAAGTGCGTGGGCCGTCGGATTCCGACCTCCGGGAGCGTTCGATCCAGGGCGGTATTGCCTGCGAACTGGTGCAGACGGGCTCGCTGTACCACGACGACGTGATCGACGAGGCGACGACACGGCGCGGTGTCGAGACCGTGAACGCGAAGTGGGGCAACCTGCAGGCGATCCTGGCGGGCGATTTCCTGCTCTCGCGAGCGTCGGAGATCGCCGCCTCGTTGGGCACGGAAGTGGCAGGCCTGCTGGCTCGCACGATCGGTCGGCTGTGCGAGGGCCAGATCGAGGAGCTCCGCCAGACCTACAACTCGGCGCGTCCCGAATCGAGCTACATGGCGTCGATCAGCGGCAAGACAGCGTCGTTGTTCGCCACAGCAGCCCGCATCGGCGGGCTCGTCGCCGGCTTCGATCATGGGTTGACCGACGTCCTCACCGACTACGGCGAGGCGTACGGGATCGTCTTCCAGATCGTCGACGATCTGCTCGACATCACGTCCACCGACGATCAACTCGGCAAGCCGGCCGGCCACGACATGGTCGAGGGTGTGTACACCCTGCCCGTGCTCCGCACGTTGCAGGCCGGCGGCGTACCGGCGATGGAGCTGTTGGCGCTGCTCGGTAAGCCGCTCGACCTGGCCGAGCGCGAGAAGACGCTGGGGATCGTCCGCGACAACGGCGGTGTTGCCTCAGCGTTCTCGACGGCCCAAGCCTGGGTCGCGAAGGCCGTTCAGGCCTGCGATGCCCTGCCGGCCTCGGCAGCCACCGACGCCCTGCGCGCCGCCCCCGAGGCACTCATCGCCTCCCTCGGCTGAGTGCCTGTGGAGTGCTTCCCGCCCGGGCGGGCGCCGCGAAAGACTCCACAGGCCGGCGCCCTGGCGGTGTGGAGTGGTTCGCGCCCACTTGGGTGCCGCGAGACACTCCACAGGGGATCGGTGGTCACGCGTTGGGGGCGAGCTTGACGAGTTTGGCGGCGGCCTTGTAGGCCGCTTCTGCCGGTCCCAGTTCATCGGGGCGGAGGAGGTTGGCCATGATCCGCAGCACCCACTCCATCAGCGTGCGACTGTGCATGCCGGCTCGCGTCAGCTCGCGCATCAACGCCGGCCGGCCGATCACGCGGGCGAACAACCGGGCGACCTTGAAGTACTCGCCGTACTCGTCATCGAGCAGCGATGGATAGCGCTGCAACACCGTCGGGTCGCCGGCATCGATGGCCTCGTGCAGCACCTGGGCCGCCATGTGCGCCGTCTCGTAGGCGTAGTCGATGCCTTCACCGTTGAACGGGTTGACGCTGCCGGCGGCGTCACCGATGACGAGATACGAGGGCCCGGCCTTCGGACCGACCGAGCCACCCATCGGGATGCGCCCACTGGTGGCCTTGCACTCCGGCTTGTCGGGGTCGATCTCCCAACGATCGGCGACTTGGTGCGCGTAGCCGTCGAGCAGGGTCGTGGTGTTGACGGTCTTGAAGTCTCGAAAGGTCGACAACAGCCCGACGCCGATGTTGACGGTGCCGTCGCCGACAGGGAAGATCCAGCCGTAGCCGGGCATGGGATTGCCGTTGCGGTCCTTGACGTCGAGCGCCGACTCGATCCACGGTTCGGCATGCCGCGGTGATTCCCAGTACGTGCGAATCGCGGTGCCGTACGGCCACTCACGCGTTCGGAACGTGCCGAGCGAACGACCGAACCTGCTGTTGGCGCCGTCGGCGACCACGACGTATCGAGCGTGGATCTCGATCGCTTCCCCGGTGGGTGGTTGCACGACAGCACCTCGAACGAAGCCGCGTTCGACGATCGGCAACACGGCGTCGTGGCCTTCGAGCAACGTGGCCCCGGCAGCGACAGCGTTGTGGGCCACCATCGTGTCGAGATCGCGACGTCGCACGACGTAGCCGTATTGCGGGAAAACCGGATGCGATGGCCACTGCAACTCCAACTGGCGACCCATTCCAGTGGCGCGCAGCCCGTTGTACCGATGGAACTTCGTGAGCTGATCAGCGAGTCCCATCTCGTTCAACTGGTGGACTGCTCGTGGTGTGAGCGCGTCACCGCACGTCTTTTCGCGCGGGAACGACTTGCGCTCGACGATGGTGACGTCGTGACCGTACTGAGCGAGCCAGTAGGCGGCGGAGGCGCCGGCGGGGCCGCCGCCGATCACCAGTACGTCAGTTGATGTCACTCAGCTTCCAGCGGATGAGCCGGGCGCCGGCTCCTGGCCGACCTTGATAGCCCCCGTGACCTTCGTGTCGATGTTGTCGAACGTCGCCGATCCGTCTTCGAGCGCGGTCCACGCCGGCGCATCGGGTGCGCACCAGTTGTCGTACTCCTTCTGGTACGTGCCGGCAGGATCTGCACCGCCGAGCGTGTAGCGCTCGTGGCAGACGACAGCGAGGATCTGCGCTTCCGTGAGTGCCCCGCCGAACTTGGCGCCCTGCTGTGGCATGGCGCCTTTCGCCTTGGTGATGTGAGCACCGCCGGCCCGATTGGGGTCGCCGTAGATCTGCACGCCGGCAGCTGCATAGGCGTCGCTACCGCCGTAGACCCAGCGCAACTGGTCTTCGATGTGCGGGAAGGTCTTCAAGACCTCGCCCTGCGAGAACTGGTACCCGACGCCACCCTCGCCCTTGGCGCCGTGACAGCCGGAACAGCCGCCGAACACGGTGGCACCTACGCCGAGTGGCCCAGCGATCTTCTCGGTCGTCGGCGTCAACGCCCGGACGTACATGAAGGCCCACAACGGCAGAGTGCTGAGTGTGGCGAACGCCCAGAAAGGGATCTTCTTGCGGGCCTTGGCAGCGGCGACGACGGGGATGTCGGGCTGTGGCGGAGGAGGGCCGGCAGGGACCGCGGGTGCGGCTGCTCGTGCCGGCACCGTCGGCGTTGCATCCGACGCGGCACCCGGGGCAGCCGAAGGTGTGGCGGCAGCGGCGGCGTTCTCGGCGGGAGCGGCTCCGCCTTCGGACTGCGCGCGTGCGGCCTTGCTGCGCTTCAGCAGGTGCTCGGGAATCTCGGTCACGGGTGCCCACGATAGACGGCAGGATGACGAGATCAGGAAATCCTCTCGATGTTGCGGGCACGCGCTGTGCACGAATTCACAACCGGTCGATTGTGGTCATCGAGCGTGGTAGACCGAAACACGAATGTGCACGCTGGCTCCTCGGGAATGGCAGTCCGCGTGACGTCGGTGACTACAGTTTGTGCAGCAGTTCACGAGGAAGGACAGCCGAGGTGCTGATCGCATACGACTGGTGGAGACCCTCAAAGTTTCCGTTTTTGAACGAGGCCTTCCTCTTCTCGTTCGCGCTGTCACTGGTTCTCGCCCTCATGGTGATCCCGTATGCGAAGCGCCGCCCGAAAGGCACCCCGGTCTCGTGGGGCGAGGCGATGCTCGCCGCGGTTTACGTCTTCGGAACCATGTTCATCGCCTTCGGCGTCGTTCCTCACCAATGGATCGCCCACTCCGACGCAGACCTCGAGTGGACGAAGAGCTACATCATCTATGGGCCGCGCGATTGGCTGAAGCCCAAAGCTCTCGGTGGGCACTTCCCCTTCACCGCGTCATACGAGGCCATTCGCGACACAGTCGTCGTGTTGCTGCACGTCTTGTACTTCGGCCTCATCATCTACCTGTGGGGTGTGTGGCAGAAGCGCGGCGACGCCAAGCCCAGCACTGAAGTCGCCACGAGCACTTACGGCCGTCCTCTCGTGAGGAAGGGCTAGAACGTATGGCGCGTACCGACGCCAACCCGCCGATGATGCCGTACACCGACGAGTATCAACTCGTCGAGGTCGACGCCGACTACCTGTCGAAGGCCGTCAAGCCGAAGCAGTTCATCCACATCGACCAAACCGAATGCATCATGTGCGAAGGTTGCGTCGACATCTGCCCGTGGAAGTGCATCCACATGGTCACGCCCGACGCCATCGTCGAGGCAACGGGTACCGAACTACCGGGTGAGGATCCGAGCGACAAGGTCCTGTTCATCATCGACGACGACATCTGCACCCGCTGCGCCCTGTGCGTCGATCGCTGTCCCACCGGTGTGATCATCTTGGGAAGAGCGGGCGCTCCCGACAAGAGTGGCGACCCGCACGTCCGCACCAACAGCCATGGCTATGCCTACGGCATGAGGTTCTAGGGGTATCGACCGATGGCAAACATTCTCGACGAACGACCGAAGCTCACCATGAAGGACCGACTCTCCAAGGTGTGGAGCGGCACGCAGGGGAGCCAGGCCTGGAACTCGATCTTCCGACCCGGTTCGATCTTCCGCAAGGGCTACACCGACTCGCCGCGCAACCGCAGCTACGTCGTGATGAACTCGGTGCTCTACCACCTGCACCCGGTGAAGGTGAAGCGCCATGCCGTGAAGGTCAGCTACACGCTGTGCCTCGGTGGTCTGAGCTTCTTCCTGTTCATTCTTCTCACTGTCACCGGGATCTTCTTGATGTTCTTCTACCGCCCCACTGACGTGGCGGCGTGGAACGACATCTCCAACCTGCAAACGTCGGTCGCGTTCGGATTACTGGTGCGCAACATGCACCGATGGGGTGCGCACCTCATGGTGCTCAGCGTGTTCCTGCACATGGCCCGCGTCTTCTACCACGGCGCGTACAAGGCCCCGCGTGAGTTCAACTGGGTGATCGGCGTGATGTTGTTGATGCTCACCTTGCTGCTCAGCTTCACCGGCTACCTGCTTCCGTGGGACCAGCTGGCGCTGTGGGCCGTGACGGTGGGAACCAACATGATGGGCTACACGCCGGTGCTCGGTACGCAGGTTCGGTTCGTGCTGCTCGGCGGTAAGGAGATCGGCTCGGAGACTCTTCTGCGTTGGTACGTGCTGCACGTGCTGATGCTGCCGTTCGTCATCGTCATCTTCATGGCGATCCACTTCTGGCGTGTCCGCAAGGACGGTGGAATCAGTGGGCCGCTGTGACGCTTCCGACCGAGGTGCCTCATGACTGAGATCCCCGAACATCTGCTCAAGCGGGCGCAGCAGGCTCGCGAGAAAGCGGAAGCCGAGGCTGCTCCCGCTGCCGCCGCGCCGTCCTCCGAGTCGGGTGACGAGGCCGCTTCCGATCCACGTATTCCGGCGCATCTGCTCGAGCGCAGCCGCGCCGCGAAGGCGCAGCAGGGTGCTGGAGGCGACGCGCCAGCAGGTGGCGAATCCGGCGGCGGTGCCGTTGCTGTGCAAGAGAGGGTCGCCAGCGTTCTCGCCGGCACACCCAGCGCCGGTGGCGTTCCCCTCGGCGCAGGGCCTGGTGGCCATACGCAGCGCTTGCTCACGGTCGTCAAGAGTGGCTCGATCCAAGATGTCAAGGCGTCGCCGGTCGACAAGGTGCACACGTGGCCGCACCTCCTCGCGGCAGAGTTCGTCGCCGCCATCGCCTGCACCGCGTTCACGTTCTTCTTCTCGGTCTGGGTCAACGCCCCACTGTTGCAGCAGGCCAACCCGAACCGCACCCCGAACCCGTCGAAGGCGCCGTGGTACTTCCTCGGTCTGCAGGAACTGCTCACCATGTTCCACCCGATGATCGCCGGCGTGACGATTCCTGGCGTGGGCTTGATCGTGTTGATCTTTGCGCCGTTCATCGACAAGAACCCGTCCAACAAGCCGGAGGACCGCAAGTTCGCCATCTCGCTCATGACCGTGCACATCATGTTCTGGTCCGTGCTCGTCATGATCGGCTCGTTCTTCCGAGGGCCCGGCTTCAACTTCACCTTGCCGTGGCGCGACGGCTTGTTCTTCGATCTGTGAGGTCCGCCCGATGAGTCCTGCAGCCATCATCACCATCGCCGTCGCGGTCATTGTCGTTCTCGCGGCCATTGTCCTCGTCACCGCGGCCCGCAGAGCCGACGTTCGCGGCGCCGGTGCGTTGAGCCGCGAGACGCGCCGCCGCGACAAGGACGCCGACATCGACCTGCCGCCCGTACGCACAACTGGCCGCGAGGTGGAACGTGCGGTCAGCGAAGCGCGAGGCACCGGGCTCGTCGCCGCCACCCCGTCGACACCCGCCATCTGGGTACCGCCCGACGCCGATGCAATCGGCGTCAGTCGCCGGCAGTTCCTCAACCGAGCCACCATCTCGTTGACCGGCGCAGGTCTCACCACCTTCGCCGCGGCGGGCTTCGTTGCCTTCCTGTGGCCCACTGCGAAGGGTGGTTTCGGCGGCAAGATCAACGTCGGCAAGATCGACGACGTGTTGTCGAGCATCAGTTCCAGTGGTGGTTTCTTCTACAACGCCACTGCGCGCTCGTGGGTCACGCAGTATCCGGTCGACGCCCTTCCTAAGGCCAAGGGTGTGGCCAACTACAAGCCGTTGCTCAGCGGCATGCAGAACGGCATCGTCGTGCTCTATCAGAAGTGCCCGCACCTCGGTTGCCGCGTGCCGCAGTGCGTCAGCAGTCAATGGTTCGAATGCCCGTGCCACGGTTCGCAGTACAACCGGGTCGGTGAGAAGAAAGGTGGCCCGGCGCCGCGCGGTATGGATCGTTTTGCATTCACGGTCGGCGACACGGGCGACGTGGTCATCGATACCGGGACGGTGTTTCCCGGCCCACCGATCGGTACCAACACGACGGGTCAAGAGGCCGAGGGACCGCACTGCATCGGTGGCACAGGCGGTCACAAATGATCGCCCTGGCGACCACTGCAATCGGCTGGCTCATCCTCGTCGTCAGTCTCCTCGGCTGGGTGATCTACTACTTTGCCAACCGCAACACGGCCCGGCACGAGCTCGGCTCGGAGATCGAGTTGGCGCCGAACCGCCGCCCGTACTACGACGACGAGACGCTGGAAGGTTCGCGGCTCACACGAGTCAGCCTCATCGGTGTGTTGTTGCTGGTCACCATGGTCATCGGCCTTCCGCTGTACTGGGTGTTGGAGCCGGGGCGCCAGGCAGGTGCGGTCAGCGGCAAGGAGCTGAAGTTCGCCGGCTGGGGCCAGGGGCTCTTCGAGACCACGGCCAACGGAGGCTTCAACTGCGCCGGCTGCCATGGTGGATTGAAGGCAACGGGAGGCCAGGCCCCCACCGCGGTCACCGACCCGAAGACCGGTGAGGTGAAGGCGGTCAACTGGTACGCCCCGGCGCTCAACACCGTGCTGTACCGCTTCTCCGCCGACGAGGTGCAGTTCATCCTCAACTACGGCCGAACGTTCTCACCGATGTCGGCCTGGGGCACCGTTGGCGGCGGCCCGATGAACTCGCAGCAGATCGAAACGATCATCGCCTACCTCCGCAGCATCCAGCTACCCCCCGAAGGTTGTCTCACCGAGCCGGCCTTCCAGCCGGAGTCGTCGTCGACCGACCTCAGCAAGTTGAAGGTTTGCGACGGCGGCACGTTGCCCGCCGACGAGAAGACCAAGATCAGCAAGGCAGCCACGGCGGCCGCGAAGGCGCTGGTCGCCCAAGGCAAGTATTCGACGGTCGATGCGGCAATGGGTGAGGCCCTGTTCAACCTCGACATCAACAGCGGCGCGTACAGCTGCGCCCGTTGCCACACCGAGGGCTGGAGCTACGGCACCCCCGAGGTTCCCGGCCAAGGGGCATTCGGCTGGAACCTCACCGGCGGATCCACGGCCTCTCATTTCCCGAGTGAACAAGACATGATCGACTTCGTGAAGGGTGGCTCGGCGATGGGGCAGCGCTACGGCAAGCAGTCGCAGGGCACCGGGCGCATGCCGGCCTTCGGCAGCGTGCTCACCGACGAGCAGATCAAAGCGATCGTCGAATACGTGCGGAGCCTGTGATGAACGCCATCCTTGCGGTCACCTGGGAGCCACAGCTGCGCGGCATCCTCATCACGATCATCGCCATCACGGTGTTCTGCGGGAGCACCTACTTCATCCTCAGCACCAACCTCGGGGCGCGGCTCGGCTTCCTGGTCGCCTTCGCGGCGCTCGCAGGATGGTTGTTCATCATGGGCGCCATCTGGTGGTCGTACGGCAAGGGGCTTCTCGGTCCCGACGCTTCATGGGCACCGATCAGCGGTCGCACGGTCCTCACGACCGGCACGATCAACGAATCCGGTGCTCTCGATGCGCCAGTCGTGATCGATCCGAACGCCGACGCGACCGCTGCCGCCTCGGCGGTCGATGCTCAGTTCGTCAAGGATGGTTGGAAGAAGCTCGAGTCGTCAGTGCCTTCGTATCAGCAGGCGGGCGCTGCCGCCGGCACGCTGCTCGAAGAGTCCGGTGCATTGGCTGCCGGTGAGTTCCAGGTGCTCAACGTGTTCGACAAAGGCGGTCAGCGTTCGCCGCAGCCGTTCGGCTCCAGGTTCGACTTCCTGGCCTTCTTCCACAAACCGCACTACGCCGTGGTCGAAGTTGCCCCGCTCGTGAAGCAGCGCGACGAGCCGGGCCGGGCGCCGGCAAAGCCCGAGATCGACACGTCACGCCCTCACCAGTACGTGTACATGATCCGTGACCTCGGCGCGAAGCGAAAGCCGGCCGGGTTCATCACCGTCGGCTCGCTCGCGGTGTTCTTGATGCTCTGCTACCTCTTGCACACCCGTGATCGGCGTGTGCTCGCCAACCGCTCGGCCCGGGCGATTCCCGCGCAGACCTCGTCTCAGCCGGCACCTCCACAGACGGCGCAGGCACAGGCGACGTGATGGGTCAGTACCTGCCGGTCGTGTGCCTGTTGGTACTTGCGGCGTTGTTCGGCGCGCTGAGCTTCTTCGCTTCGCGCTTGTTGGCACCGCGTCGCCCATCGTCGGCAAAAGAGGCACCGTACGAGTGCGGCATCGTGCCCAGCCGCGAGCCACCTGAACGCTTCCCGGTCACGTTCTACGTGGTCGCGATGTTGTTCGTGATGTTCGACATCGAGTTGATCTTCATCTACCCCTTCGCCGTCGACCGAGCGTTCCTCGGTTCGTACGCCTTCTGGGAGATGCTCGCCTTCAGCGTCGTGTTCTTCCTCGCCTTCGTGTACGTCGTCGCCCGCGGGGCACTCGACTGGGGGCCCGTGCAGAGGCATCGTCGCGTCGATGGTGCGGTGTCGGCCGAACGCACGCTGGGCACCACCATCCGCCGCGTCGGCACCGAAGGTCGCTTCGACGAGACGACCGCGGCATGAGCCTGATCCGCGACATCCAGAACGACGGTCTCGGCGGTCTCGAACACAACGTCATCACGGCTCGCATCGAGGATCTCGTGAAGTGGTCGCGGAGCCGTAGTAGCTGGCCGGCCTCGTTCGGGCTTGCCTGCTGCGCGATCGAGATGATGGCGACGGGCGCAGCCCACTACGACCTCAGCCGGTTCGGTATGGAGGTGTTCCGTGCGTCGCCTCGTCAGGCCGACATCATGATCGTTGCCGGCCGGGTGAGTCAGAAGATGGCTCCGGTGCTCCGCCAGGTGTACGACCAGATGATGGAACCG
>DATAJN010000290.1:0-15956 GCA_036262105.1 Ilumatobacteraceae bacterium | reverse complement strand
GAGTTGGCCGCCGTGAAGGTGAGCGGGAACGATTGGCCTGCCTGTGCAGCGACAGCAGTTCCGGCCAACGTTGCCGTCCCGTTGCCGAGATCAGTGAACGTGATGCCGGTCGGCAAGGTGCCCGATCGTGTGATCGTCGGCACAGGCGAACCAACCGTCGTCACGGTGAACGAGAACGGTGTGCCCGCCACAGCGGTGGCCGACGCCGCGCTGGTGAACTGCGGAGCATGAGTAGCCGAAAGAGTGAACGCTTGCGTGGCCACTCCGCCGGTACTTGTCGCCGTGAACGTGAGCGGGTAGGTGTGACCGGCCGTGGAGTTCGCTGCGTTACCCGACAAGGTCGCCGTGCCGTTGGCGCCGGGGGTGAAGACGATTCCGGAGGGCAGCGCACCCGACATCGAGATGACGGCTGCCGGCGAGCCGGTGGTCGTGATCGTGAACGAGAACGGGCTGCCCGTCACCGCCGCCGCCGAGGCGGCACTGGTGAACACCGGGGCTGTTGACACCGAAACCGTGACCGTGTCGGTCCGATAGCTGGCGGCACTGATCGTGGTGACTTGGAGCGGGTAGTTGCCAACACTGGCCAGCGCCGCAGTTCCGGTGATCGTGATCGTGCCGGTGCCTGGGTTGGTGGTGGCCACGAGCCCGGAGGGAAGGGGGCCGGTGAACGACACGGTCGCCGTGGGCAGACCCGAAGCGACGATGGTCATGGTGTGGGCCAGGCCAGGCTGGAAGATTGGGCCGGTGACGACCGGTGCCGTGTTGGGCACCGTGCCGGTGGTGTTGCCCGCGGCGAGCCAAGCGGAGACTTCGCCCCCGTAGGGCTGAAGCGTCGTGTTGGCGATCGTCGACCCTACGGGAGCGGTGAATGGTGCGGGATGGCCGGTCGCGTTGGTGATGGTGACAGCACCGTTGATCACGTACCCGGAGACCACGTTCTTGTCGGTCGTCCACTGCTTCTGCTTCACGAGCTGGTCGGCGGCCTGGGTGAGCGTCAGGTTGACCACGGGGGTGGCAGTTGTGAACGCGGCGCGGTACGTGTTCAGGATCGAGTTGAGCAGTGGGTACGCCAGCGCGTTCGACCCGCCGATGAGGTTCGTCACGTGCGCGTAGAACGGGCGTGGATCGTTGCTCATGATGAAGCCCATGTCGAACGCTGTGTCCCTCGGGACGATGTAGCTGTCGAACTCGGAGTCGAGAGTGAGCGGGGTGGCGAGGCACGTAGTCGTGCAAGTACCTGCGGGGGCCGCGGCGTAGAACCAGTTGTACTCGTCGATGGCCTGAGCCCTGGTCGAGGTGTTGTAGAACAGCGCTGTGGGATGGCGGGGAACGGTGTTCGCACCTCCGACCACTCGGGTGTCTGACTCACGTGAGGCGTCGGCACCAATGGTCTTGATAGCTGTGGCCTGAGCCAGCGCCGCGGCGAAGTTGGGGTTGTCGGGTTGGACCTGGCCCGCCACCGACGAGGTGTAGGCGAGGCCGGAGTGCTCGCCGCTGAGGTACTCGGTCGCGTCGAAGCTCAAGCCCAGCTGGTTGCCTTTGGTGATGTTGTCGTGGATCTCGCCGTAGACCGTGCTCTGCGCGGTGTAGGCGATGACGGGTGGGACGAGGGCGGAGCCTTGGCACACCCATGGAGACACCGAGACGTCCTGGAGGCAGCCTTGGTAGATGTGCGTGTTGCCGTGGTTCAACCAACGGAACGACGCCTTGTTGGCCTTGAACGAGTCGGTCAACGGGTCACCGTTGACGGCCTGGGAACCGTTGAAGGGCAAGGTGAGCTGGTAGTTGTTGGCATTCGTCCACGCGACTGCGGCGGTCACGTCGGCGGGCGCCATGCGGACCGCGGTCCCGGCGCCGGCGCAATCTTCAGCGGGCGTGCAGTTGAGGGCGGTGTCCCAGATGTTGTCCGAGCCGAACGCATCGTCGAAGTGGAACGTGAAGTTGTTGCGGTTGTAACCGAAGTGCACGCCTCGAGTCATCCAGGTGATGATCCCGTGACCGAGGTACTTGAACTGGGGGAACGTGGACAAGAACGCTGCAGTGATGACCATCTGCTCGACGCCGCCACTGGCGTACACACCGACGATCGGTCCATTGATCTGGCCGGCTGGTTGTGCCTCCACCATTGGGGTGAACGTGGCTCCGGCGGCCTGCGTCGCGAGTGGCGTGGCGATGTAGGTGTAGCTGCCGGTGGAGAACGGAACGGGGCCGTTGAGGTACCCGAATCCGCCAGCCTTGCCTGCGGCGTTGACGTTGGCGGTCGTACCGACGATGTCGCCGGCGAAGACCGGTGTGTTCATCCCGATTCCGACGGCCGGGTAGTTGTAGGCGTCGACCTCGCGGACACCGAACCTCGCCTCGTAGGCGCGCAGCGTCGTGATCTCGCCAGCGTCCAGACCGCTGAGCGTGTAGTCAGGCGCAACGACTGCCTGGAACTTGGCCTCGTTGGCCGATGAAAGGACGGCCGTACCTGTGAGGAATGTGCTGTCGATCGTCGCCGTGGCAATGGGCACAGCCGTGTACGGCACACCCTCGAAGTCCATCTGCGCTTTGATCGCCTGGACCGATGGCGAGGCGACGTCGTCGAGGACCAACACGCGTAGATCGACGCGTTGGCCCGCCAAGGCGGAGACCGAGGCGACGGTCGACATCCCTATGCCGGAGACTACGAGTGCGGATGCGACCAATGCGCGTCCGAACAATCGTCGTTTGTGAGGAGACCGACCATCGGTGCGATGCGGAGCGTTCATTGTACCCGACCTGCTTTCATGATTAGAAGACCCTCAATGTGAGCGTCCGCGTTGCTGTTCCATAGATGTTCTTGGCGGTGAATACGAGCGTGTACGTACCTGAGGTACGTCGGGCTGGAGTGCCAGAGATCCGGGCCGTGCCGTTGTGGTTGTCGACGAACGTGAGACCGGACGGCAGAGTGCCGGTCATGGTGATCGTGGCTGTCGGACTACCGGTCGTCTGCACCGTGTAGCTGAACGACTGGCGCCTCATCGCCGTGGCCGACGTGCCACTGGTGATCGTCGGCGGACGGCCTACGGTCAAGGTGAACGTCTGGCTGGCCGTGCCGGCCGAGCTCGTGGCCGTGAAGGTGACGACGAACGTGCGGCCGGCCATCGATGACGAAGGTGTACCGGTGAGTCTGGCCGTGCCACCGGTACCGGCAGTGAACGTCACGCCGGTCGGCAACGTGCCCGATCGGGTGATCGTCGGTGCCGGCAAGCCGGTGGCGGTGACCGTGAACGACAACGCTTGGCCCACACCTGCGGTCGCCGAAGCAGCGCTGGTGAACTGTGGAGCTTGGGTGACCGGCTGACTGATGACGAGGGTGAACGCCTGCGTGACCACGCCGGCCGAGTTGGTCGCGGTGAGGACCAGCGGGTAGCTGAGCCCGGCGGTTGCCGCAGTGGGCGTGCCGGCGAGGGTTGCCGTGCCGTTGGCGCCGGCCGTGAAGGTGACGCCGGTCGGCAAGGTACCCGATCGGGTGATGGTGGCCGCCGGTACGCCGGTCGTCGCGATCGCGAACGAGAACGCACCGTTCGCCGCGGTAGTCGCCAACGAGGCACTGGTGAACAGCGGCTTCTGGGCGCTGATCGTCAGTGTGAACGCCTGCGTGGCAACACCGGCGGAGTTGGTCGCCGTGAAGGTCAGCGGGAAGCTGAGCCCCGCTGTTGCCGCTGCCGGTGTCCCCGACAGGGTCGCCGTGCCGTTGGCACCGGCCGTGAAGGTGACGCCGGTCGGCAACGTGCCCGATCGGGTGATCGCCGCCGCGGGCGATCCGGTGGCGGCGATAGCGAACGAGAACGGAACGTTCGCCGCGGTCGTCGTCGTGGCAGCGGTTGTGAACTGCGGTCGTTGCGACACCGTGAGCACCAGTTGCTGCGTCGTGGTCGCCGTACCGCCGACTGCCGTGATCGTGAGTGGGTACGAGCCCGCGGTGCCGGCGGCTGGGGTACCCGTGATGGTCGCTGCGCCGGGCGTGGCCGCGAAGGTCAGGCCGGCCGGCAGTGCCCCGCTGAGCGACACGGTCGGAGTTGGCACGCCGGTGGCGGCGACGTTGATCGTGCCACTGGTGCCGACCACGAATGCGTTGCTGCCGGTGACGGTGATGACCGGGGCAACCGGAACGACCGTGCCGGGCAGAGCGCCCGTGGTCGATGCGGGTGCGAGCCACGCCGAAACCTCGCCACCGTACGGCTGGAGCGTCGTGCCGTTGATGGTGGTGCCGGTCGGTGCAGTGAACGGCACGGCAGCGCCCGTTGGGTTGCTGATGGTGATCAGGCCGTTCTGGACGTAACCGCTGACCGAGCTCGTGCCGGTTGCGGCCCACCGTGCTTGGCGATCGAGTTGCGTGGAGGCCTCGGTCAGGGTCAGGTTCTGCAGCGGTGTCGCCGCGGTGAAGACCGACCGGTAGGTGCCAAGGATGGTGTCGAGCAGGTTGTAGATCAGCCGGTCGCCCGTCATGTTCGACGTGTGGGCGTAGAACGGCCGCGGGTCGTTGCTGAGGATGAAGCTCAGGTCGAACGCCGCATCCGTCGGCACGATGTACGACGTGAAGCCCGTCGCTGCGTTGAGCGGTGCAATGCACGTCGCCGTGGCAGGGTTGTCTTCGCAGTAGCCGCTGCCGCCGTTTGCTCGACTCGTGTACAGCCAGTTGTACTCATCGACTGCTTGGGCGCGGGTGGCGGTGTTGTAGTACAGCGCCGTCGGGTGCCGAGGGATCGTCGTCGCGCTGCCGACCTGTCGGGCGCCGTTGTCACGTGACGCGTCGGAGCCGATGTGCAAGATGCCCGCCTGGGTCAGCGCCGCCGCGAAGTTCGGGTTGTCGGTTGGCTGCTGCGGCAGGATGAAGAGTCCGGAGTGCTCGCCGCTGAGGTACTCGGTGGCGTCGAACGTCAAGCCGAGCGCGTGACCGAGAGCGATGTTGTTGGCGATCTCGTTGTAGATGTCCTGTTGCGGCAGCCACACCATCTGCCCGTTGGCGTCGAGCGTGCACTGCCACGGGACGACGGAGAAGTTCTGGATGCATCCTTGATAGAGATGCTCGAACCCGTGGTTGAGCCAGCGGAACGCCGCTTTGTTGGCAACCAACGACTGGGTCAGGGGATCCGCCGCCGCATCGGCGTAGTAACCGTTGAAGGCCAGCGTCAACTGGTAGTTGTTCGCCTGTTCCCAGGCCACGGCATAGGCCACATCCTCAGGAGTCATTCGCACCGACGCTTCTGTGCCGGTGCAGTCCTCGCCAGGCGTGCAATTGAGATCGCTGTTCCAGATGGCCACTGCGGAGAACGCGTCGTCGACGTGGAACGTGAGGTTGTTGCGGTCGTACCCGAAATGGACTCCACGGGTTGCCCAGGAGACGATGCCGTGGGCGACGTACTTGTACTGCGGCTGCACGAAGTTGAACGCGGCCGTGATGACCAGCTGTTCGACACCCGCATTGGCGTAGACGCCGATCAGCGAGCCCGTCACCCCATTGGGTAGCGGAGCGCTGACGAGCGTGGTGTAGCTCGCGCCGACCGGCAACGAGGCTGCAGCCAGCGGCTGGGCGATGTAGCTCCAGCTGCCGGCCGAGAACGGCACCGGCCCGTTCAGGTACCCGAAGCCATCGGCGCGGCCTGCCGCCGTTGCAGCAGCGACCGTTCCGTTGATGTCACCGGTGACACCGGCAACGTTGAGGCCGACCGCGGGGTTTGCCCAGTTGTAGGCATCGACCTCACGCACACCGAACTTCGCTTCGTACGCCCGCAGCGTCGTGAGCTCGGCAGGGGCAAGGCCGGTCATCAAGTAGCTGGGTCCCACCACAGCCTGGAAGAAGGCTTCGTTGCCGGACGACAGGTAGGCGTCGGTGATCGTGGCACGAGTCGGCGAACCGAGGGTGACCGCTGTGTAGGGCACGCCCTCCACCACCATCTCCGACTCGATCGCGTCGACCCACGGCGAGTTGTCGTCGAGAAGCAGGACGCGGAGATCTACGCGGTACGGCGAGTTCACCGCCGCCGCCGGGGCGACGCTCGAGACCGCAACAACGGTCGACGCGGCAAGCACGACGACCGCGAACGACCGCCGAAGCGACATGGGGGTGAGATTCAGGTTGAAGGGGCGATAGGAGCCACGCACGGTGGGCTTCCTCACTTTCGAATCGTCGGTCAAGAAAACGCAACCGGCGAGGCGATGGTAGGAGTGGACCCCATTGGCAACTACCCCGATTCTGGGTACACGCCAATAGTCAGGGTCACCCCCCTTTGTTGTTGGGGTGGCGGCGTCTTCGTACCGGGGTGCGCGCACTCAAAGACTCGGGCTGCGCTGGTCGCCGACTCTCCGTACCATCGAACTCGAGGTCGCAACCGCGATCTCCTGGCAGCGACGCAAACAGCGGCGGAGGAGGTGGAACTAGATGATCGGCACACTTGCAGCGCCTGTCGAAGAGGGCCACCCCGCACCGCCGCGCATGATCTATCCGAAGCCGGAGACGCCGCGTACGTTCCACGTGCGGTCCACCCAGCGCTCGTTGGATGTCGCCCTCATCACAGAAGGCACCTATCCGTTCCACGACGGTGGTGTCAGCGTTTGGTGCGATCAAATGGTTCGTGGCCTGGCCCCGGACCGGTTCCACATCGAAGCAATCACGGCCGGCATCGACGACACGTTCTGCTGGCAGTTCCCGGAGAACGTCGTCGGGGTTCGTCGAATCCCGCTCTGGGGGCGTACCGATCGAATTCGACCAGCAGTGCACCTCGACAAATCCCTTCGAAATGTGCTGTCACCATTCTTGATGTCCATCAACAACGGTGATGCCGATGGCTTGTTCCTCCCAAGCCTTCGGACACTGGCCGGGTTTGCTCGCGAGGGCGTGCTGTCCGAGGCACTCTGCAGCAACGCGGCGATCGAGCTGGCGATCGATGCGATGCGATTCCCGCGTTGGTCGCTGATCTCCGCCAAACGTCGAGCGACGCATGTGCTGCGCCAGTTCGATGCCGCCCCGCCGGCGCCCACCATCGCCGACGCAAGCACCGTCCTCACCTTCCTCGAGCACTTCCTCAGGCCACTCGCCGTCGTTCCGCCCGACGTAGATCTCTGCCATGCATCATCGAACGGGCTCAGCGCGCTGATCGCGATGGCCGCGAAGTGGGAGCACGGCACGCCGTTCCTGTTGACCGAACACGGGGTGTATCTCCGCGAGCGGTACATGGAGTACCCACCGGAGAAGACCCCGCAGGCTCAGCGCTCGTTCCTCTTGGGGTTCTACAAGCGCCTTGCCCTCGCCGCCTACCAGATGGCCGACGCCATCGCTCCGGGTAGCGACTACAACCGCCGGTGGCTGCAGGCCAACGGTGCGGCCGTCCACAAGATCCAACCGATCCACAACGGGATCGACGTGAACGAGTTCGCGTCGACCGCCGCCAACACCGAACACCCGACTCTGGTCTGGGTCGGTCGAATCGATCCGTTGAAGGACGTCAAGACGCTGCTGCGGGCGTTCGTGCGAGTTCGCCTGGCGATTCCGAATGCGCGACTGAGGATCTATGGCGGCACCCCGCTCGGCAACGAGGGTTACCTCAGCGACTGCGTCGACCTGCGCGACAAGCTCGGTCTCGAAGAGGCCGTAGCGTTCGAAGGGCGAGTCCCTTCGATTGCCGACGCCTACCTGAGCGGCGATGTAGTCGTCGCCACCAGCATCTCCGAGGGCTTCCCGTACGCCGTGCTCGAAGCGATGGCTTCCGGGCGGGCGATGATCGCCACTGACGTCGGCGGCGTCTCAGAGGCAATCGACGACACCGGCATCCTCGTTCCGCCGCAGGACGAGGTGCGGCTCGCCGAGGCTTGCATCAAGCTCCTCGGCAATCCCGAGCTCCGCGCGACTCTCGCCAATGGCGGTCGCGAGCGGGTGCGATCGCGATTCATGGTCGAGTTGAGCAACGAACGATATGGCGAGTTGTACGACGACCTGGTCGACGCGGCCAGTGGTTCGAGAAGGACACGGTCATGAGCGCGCGGATGCCCGGCACCATGACCGAGTCGGACAACAGCGCGGTGGACGTGCACGATTGGCTCGAGCGAATCAACAACGGCATCGGCGTCTCCGAGCTCGGTTCTTCGCCACTGGCTTCGGTCTGCTCATCGGCGGTCGACCCTCTGGAGATCGCCGTTGCTCTCGAAGTGGCCGGAATCAGCCACGCCGTCGCAACCAACCGATACAACCGTGCCGACGTGTTCGCACTCGCCAGGACGCTGTGGAGCCGGATCCCACAGCGTCCTGTCCCTGCCAAGCCGCCAACCCTGCCAAGGGCGGGCAACTGGCGAGATCTTGCCCGCGGTGTCCTCTACATCCTGCCGGCTGCCATGCTCCTGGCCCTGACGAAAGCCCTCGATCTCGATCTGGCGAGATGGGTGCTTCCGGTGGCGATCAGCTGGGGCTGGGGACTCGGTCAAGTCACCGCATTCGCCGGTTACCGCATCCAAGGTGCCGGCCTGTATTACGAGACGACGATCATGGTTCGGGTCCTTGTCGCTACGACGGTCTCGACCTGGATTGTTGCCACGGTTGCGACGGTCGTCGCCGGAGGCAGTGGCGCCGACGTGGCGGCCGTCATTGCACTGGTCACGTACATGGTCGCCAGCGCGATCCTGCTGGTACGCGCCGAAGAGCAATGGTTGGCCGTGCTGCTGCTGCCAGGAGCGCTCGCCTCTGTCTACGTGCTCGCTCGTTCGAACGGAACCGTGTTCTCCCGCACCGCTGCCGTCGTCGTCATCTGCGGCTCGTTCCTCGCAGTGCTCTGCAGGGCGATCCGCCAACTGCACTTGCACACTCCCGCTGGAGGCCGGTTTGCGCCCCGCGATGCTCTGACCGCGTCGAAGCACTTGCTGCACGGTCTGATCTGCGGCGTCGCCGTGTCGCTCATCGTGATCCAACGCGGTCACCCGTCGGCCGCGAACAAGTTCGGCCACATGCTTCTGCCCATTCCGCTCCTGGCCTCTCTCGGAGCCATGGAATGGCAACTTCACACGTTCCGCGCACGCATGGCTCGACTGATCCATTCGCTGGGCAGCATCGAGCAGTTCCCGCGGCTGGCGCGGCGGGTCTTCTACCGCTCGTTCATCATCTGCGTCGTGGCCATCGTCACGCCGGCAATCGGTGTGATGGTCGCGATCGGCATCCACGGTGGAGACATCTCGGTCGAGGCGCTCTCCGTGGAATGCGGGCTCGGCGCGGTGTACTTCGTCGACCTGATCATGGTGTTGCTCGACCGCCTCGACCTCGCGCTCCGCGCGTGGCTCACCGGCATCGTCGCCGGACTCGTTGCCCTCGGGGCACTGTCCGCACTCACCGCCAGAGACCTGGGCTCGACCTTCTACCCCGCAGCAGCCGTCATGGTTGCCGTCGTGGTCGGCTCGCTCTTCTTCTACAACCGTGAGGTGGTAGCGGCCGCCATGAACCATTGACCACTCACCTCGCTTCGCCCCCCATCTTTGCAATACATACGAAAGGTTCAGAAAGAACATGACCACCATCGCAATCACCGGATCCGAGGGATTCATCGCCTCGCACCTCGTGGAGGTCCTCGTAGAGCGCGGATATTCCGTACGAGCAATGGTCCAGTACAACTCGTTCTCATCGGCGGGATGGCTGGACAAACTGCCGCACGAGATACTCGACCACGTCGAGATCTTCATGGGCGACGTCCGCGACCACAGATCGGTCATGGAGCTCACCGACGGAGTCGATGCGATCTGCCATCTGGCTGCTCTCATCGCCATCCCTTACTCGTACCAGGCTCCCGAGTCGTACCTGGCCACCAACGCAGGTGGAACGCTGAACATCCTCGAGGCTGTCCGGGCGCACGGCACACCGCGAATGATCCACACCTCGACGAGCGAAGTGTACGGCTCGGCGCTGATGGTGCCGATTCCCGAGACACACCCCCTTCAGGCCCAGTCTCCGTACTCGGCATCGAAGATCGCTGCCGACAAGTTCGCCGAGAGCTACCACCTCAGCTTCAACCTGCCGGTGGTGACGCTTCGACCGTTCAACACCTACGGGCCTCGTCAGTCGGCTCGAGCGGTGATCCCGGCGACCATCTCGCAGATCGCCGCCGGCAAGCGCGAGATCCTTCTCGGGGCTCTCGACCCGACGCGCGACTTCAACTTCGTGCTCGACACCGTCAACGCCTTCGTGTCACTCCTGGAAGCCGACGACTCCGTTGTCGGCAAGACCTTCAACACGGGTTCTGGCCGGGAGATCTCGATCGGCGACTTCGTCAAGCTCATCGCTGCGGTGATGGACGCCGACGTCGAGGTCAAACTCGATCCGAGCCGAGTGCGACCCCCTGGATCAGAGGTCATGCGTCTGGTGTGCGACGCGACCGCGCTGCAGGCCGCGACCTCCTGGAAGCCGCAGTACACGCTCGAAGAGGGCCTCGCCCAGACCGCCAGTTGGTTCTGCAACCCGGTCAACCTCGCTGCATACCACCACGACCGTTACAACATTTAAGGACGGGCCAAATGTTCACAGATCCGCTCACCAGATACGACGGTCACCCGCAGAATGGACCGATTGCCGTCAACGGCGCAACCAACGGGAACGGCGCGACTTCCGGCATCCTCACCCTCGAGCGCCCGCATCGCGGACGCAAGCCGCGCCAGAAGATCGCGCTGCAGGCGGTCATCGTCGCCGGAGGAAAGGGCATCCGGCTGCGGCCGTACACCACCCTCATCCCGAAGCCGCTCGTACCGATCGGAGAGGATCATTCGATCCTGGAGATCGTCATGCGGCAGCTGGCCGAGCAGGGATTCGAACGAGTCATCCTGGCAATCGGTCATCTCGGCAATCTGATTCGCGCCTATGTGGGCGATGGCTCGCAGTGGGGCATCGAGGTCGAGTACTTCCAAGAGACGACGCCGCTCGGAACCATCGGGCCCGCTCTGATGTTCCTCGATCAGTGTCCCGACAACTTCCTCGTGATGAACGGCGACATCATCACGAACATCGACTACGCGGATCTTCTACAGACCCACATCAAGGCCAAGTCGCCGTTGACGATCGCCACCTACGAGCGCGAGACGCGGATCGAATTCGGCGTGCTCGGTGTGAGCGGAGCCGAAGTCACCAGCTTCCGCGAGAAGCCGACCATGACGTACGCAGTGAGCATGGGCGTCTACGCAGTCGCCCGTAGCGCACTGACCAACTACGCGCCGGGGGCATCGCTGGGCTTCGACACGCTGATCGAAGACATGTTGCGCAGCGATCGACGCCCGGCGAGCTACGCCTTCGACGGGTACTGGCTCGACATCGGGCGACCGGACGACTACGACAGGGCGAACCTCGAATTCGAGACGATGAAGTCCAGTTTGCTCAGAGACTTGTGATGGCGCCGCGACTGCTCGTGCTGGGCGCTGGGGGCTTTCTCGGTCGATCCATCGCGCACCACATCGCGGCCACCGGCCAGGCCGAGCTCGTCCTCCATTCGCGCGGCGCCGATGATCGCGCCGGCTTCCGCGACGGTATCGAATCTCACGCACTCGACCTGCTGACGTGCGACACAGGCGCCATCGCGGAGATGATCGACGAGGTCGCTCCCGACGCGATAGTCAACTGCACGGGCTCGGCAGTCGGCGATCTGCAACAGATGACGACGGCGAACGTCGTCGTGGTGCTGCGATTGATTGCCGAGCTCGAGAAGTGCAAGCGCGTGCCTTTGGTGCATCTCGGATCGGCTGCCGAGTACGGCGTGCAGCAGGACAAGATTCCGGTATCGGAATCCATGCCCGCTGCGCCGCAGAGCGCCTACGGGCACACCAAGCTCAGGGCCACTGAACACCTGATGCAAGCGGCCGCAGAGGACCGAATCTCGGTCACCGTTCTCAGGGTGTTCAACCCGGTGGGTCGGTTCTCGCCGGACACAACCCTGCCCGGCAGCGCGGCTCGAAAGATCGCCGCTGCGCTTCGATCGGACGCGCCGGCGATCAACCTCGGCGCCCTCGATTCGTGGCGCGACTACGTCGACACGCGAGACATCGCTCGCGCAGTAGTCGCTGCCGCGGTCACGATGCCGGAGTGCAGCCGTGTTCTGAACGTGGGACGCGGCGAGGCAGTCGAGAGCCTGCACCTGATCAAGACGCTCGCCAAGATCGCCGGATACAACGGCGACATCGTCGAGAGCGACGCGCGGTCGCTGCGATCGGCGAGCGTCGATTGGTTGTGTGCCGACGTTCAGGCAATGAAGGACAATCTCGGTTTGGCGGCCGAGTACAGCATCGAGGAAGCGCTCGGTGAGCTGTGGAGCGGGATCAGCGCGAGCGGCGAGTAGAGGGAGTGAACACGTGAACGATAAACCGCATCAGCGTCAGGGGGTGCCGGCCTACTTCCATCCGGCATGTGATGCCGCTGAATGGACGCGCCTCGCCGGCACCGGAGTCGCGCTCGTCGTGGCCAACGTCGCCGATGGGCCGGGCCTGTTTCGCGAGAAGGCGTGGGCCCTCGCCCTTCGCGAGGTGCGCGCTGCCGGCTCGCACATCGTCGGCTACGTCGACACCGGATATCTGGGTCTTACGGGACAGCGAACGCGTCTCGGCTCGACCTTCATCGACGCCTGGATCGAACAGATCCTGCACGACATCGACAGCTGGTACAGGATGTACGACGACCTCTTGACGGGGATCTTCTTCGATCAGGTTGCCGAGTCGGAGGACGGCTCGTCGATCGTGCCCATCCTGCGCCGACTCCGCGAACGTGTGCAGCGACTCGACCCGAACGCCGTGACGGTGTTGAACGCCGGCGCATCGGTACCCCCTTCTTTTGCAGGCATTGCCGACATCCTCGTCACGTTCGAAGGTCCGTGCGACGCGTACCTCGCCGAACAAGGCCCCGATGCCTACGAACCGTTGTCGTGGGTTCCTGCGCCCGGTCAACTGATCTGGCACATCGTCCACCACACCACCGATCAGGCCCGTGCAGCCGAGGTCGTGTCGTTGAGCCGCAGTCGCGGCGCTGGTCTGCTGTTCGTGACAGATGGTGATGGAGACAATCCCTATTCGACGCTTCCATCGCCCGAGATCTTGGCAACCACCAGTTCGAACGCGGGCTCGCTGCCAATCCCACCGGCCCGACTGCGGCGCAAGCATCGCAAGCCCGGCGCGACCTCGGCTCCATCTTCGCCAGCGCTGATGATGATCGATCGCGAACGCGAACGCGAACTGATCAGCAATCCGCGACTCGTGCGCGATCACGACACCATCGAGGCCAGTGCCGACTTCGTGGTGCCGTCGTCTTTCTGTCAGCGTGTCTTCCTCGCCAGCCGCCGACAAGACGTGCCACGGTGGTGGACGGGAAGCTCACCCCAGATCGCCGCCGATTGGCTGATCGAGAACAATCGTCTCTACGCCTATTCGGGCACGGGCACCGACTGGACATGGACACCGGCCGGCCAAGTGGTCTTCGAGGCCATGGGTAGTCGGTCTCGATGGTGCCTCGAAGCCGACGTGATCGGCGTCGGTCAGGATGCAGATGCTGACGCTGCCTTCCATGTCAGCGCCCCGGGCAACCGCGAGTACTCCGAAGTTGCGGTCGGTTGCCAAGCAACCGCACCCTGACCCCCCCCCGAGAAAGACACCAACATGAAGATCCGGCCGTCCCGGAAAGCACGCACCGCATTGGCGTGCACGGCCGTGGTGGCCTCGATGTTGGTCATCGCCGTCGGTCTCACCAACGCGGCGCGCCCGCCGAAGATCGACCAACAACTTGCCGTGCCGGCCTACGCCAACCCATTGGTCGACCCGGGCCCGTGGCAGCGACTGGCAACGTCGGACCCCGGCAGCCTGGGTTTCGCCGTGATCAACGTCATCAACGGCACCGACTACGCACCGTCGCCCGAGGCGACAAGTGCCATTCAGAACGCAAGTGCAAGCGGGGTGAAACTCGTCGGTTACGTCGACACCGGGTACCTCGGAACAACCGGGAAGCGCACGCGTCTCGGCTCGACCGATCCAGCCGACTGGGTGGCTCAGATCCAGGACGACATCAGCGCGTGGTACCAGTTCTACGGATCGAACTTGGCAGGAATCTTCTTCGACCAGACCCAGAACGCGTGTGGGCCCACGTCGGGCTCGAACGATTGGGTCGATCGCTACCGGCAGCTCGGCGACGCAGTCAAACGCCTGCATCCGGGTGCGCTCACCGTTGTGAATCCTGGCATCGGCGCATCTCAGTGCTACGAGGATGTTGCCGATGTGATCGTCACGTTCGAGGGAAGCTACGAGTCGTACGTTGACGACCCGGCGGCGCCCAACCCGTACAAGCCGCTCAGCTGGACACCGGCCGATCCGAACAAGATCTGGCACATCGTCTACGGAGCGTCGGACGTTGCCACGATGAACCACGTGGTCGAGTTGAGCAACACGAGGGGCGCTGGGTACATCTACGTCACCGACGACATCCTTCCCAATCCATACGACACGTTGCCGCCGGCCGACTACTGGATCGCCGAAGAGGCATCAACCTCCAGCTAGCTCGCGACGTGTGTTCCAATGTGACCATGGCGCGCCAGGCCGACCCCTCGGCGGGTGCGGCGAACTTCGAGACTCTGTATCGACAGGAGTTGCCGACTCTGATCGCCCTGGCGACGACGATGACGGGCAGCCGTGACGTCGGCGCCGACCTCGCCCACGAAGCGTTGGCGCGGGCGTATCGCGACTGGCGAACTGTTGGTCGCCTAGAACGTCCAGGAGCGTGGGTTCGACGAGTGCTGATCAACCTGACGATCGACGCGCATCGCCGTCGAGAACGCGAAACGCTGGCCCTCGCCCTTCTCGACGCGCACCCGATCGCGGCCCCTGCCGAAGCCGTCGGCGAGGCCTTTTGGGCAGCGGTACGCGCCCTGCCAGAGCGGCAGCGGGCCGCAGTCGCCCTGTACTACATCGAGGATCTGTCGATCACCGAGATCGCCGACATCCTCGGTGTCGCTGCCGGCACCGTGAAGACGTCCCTGTTCATGGCCCGCCGTTCGCTGGCGGTCTCCCTCGGTGCCGAGGAGGTGCTCGATGACAACGATTGACGAAATGGGCCGGCAAGCGGCCACCTCGGCTCGCGCCGATGCAGCCCACATGGCTGCCGACCGGATGGAGTCTGGCCTGGAAGGACTGAGGCTCGATGGCAGCCCGATGGTGGCGGCACCACGTCGAGGAATCGATCCTCGCCGATGGGTCACGCTGGGCACCGCCGCGGCCTTGATCGCCGCCGCAATCGTCGCCTTGGTCGTCGACGCCAACGAGAGCGCCGACCGCCGCGTCGTTCCCGGTGGATCGACGACGCAAGTGACGACAGCGTCGACCGCGGTCGCAACCACCTCGGTCGCGTCTACGGGTGAACCCACACCCACCGAGGTACCGGTCCTGTCGATCGCCGACGCCATCACCGTCTCACACGATGCGCTTCCGCCCGCCTTTCCGGCCAAGTCGTTCCTCGGTGCGACCGATCAGAGCCATCTGCCTCTCGTGGCCATTGGCGACACCCGAATCGTCACGGTCGACGGATCGACGGCCACGTTGTTCGACCCGTTCTCCCCCACTTCACCTGACAATCCACCTACGCCGGTGCTCCTCGACGCCACACCTGCAGGCAACATCGCCGCGGGTCCGGGCGACGTCTTGTACGGCGTCGTGCAGGGCACCGACCCGCTGATGTCGCTGGATGCATTCGCCCTGTCCGGCGATCGCGCCGGACAAGTCATCCTCTCGGCGCCGATCTCGGCGGCAGCGTTTGCCGAGGCACCGACCGGTGTTCTCGGGCACGGAGCCGATGGGATCATCGATCGACGCACCGGCGAGTTGCTCCTCGCCTATGTCGACCAGACCGGTGTACCCACCTCGCTCGGCCGGCCGGCCCACGATGTCACGATCACGGCCGGAGATCCGGCCAGCCGCAGTCTCGTCGTGCATGATCCGGACGGTGC
>DATAJN010000289.1:0-6999 GCA_036262105.1 Ilumatobacteraceae bacterium | reverse complement strand
GAGAGCCTGCTCGGCAAGACGCGGGCCAACGGTCTGCTCCAGTTGCAGTTGCACGACCTGCGCGAGCACACGACCGACGTACATCGCACTGTCGACGACGCCCCGTTCGGTGGCGGTGCTGGCATGGTGATGAAGCCGGAGCCGATCTTCGCGTCGGTCGAAGCCGCCGTGCCGCCGCGACCGTTGTTTCTTCTGGGTCCTGGTGGCCGTCGATTCGATCAGACCATGGCCCGTGAACTGGCGGCCTCGAGCGGGTTCAGTCTGCTCTGCGGCCGGTACGAGGGCGTCGATCATCGGGTTCGCGAGCATCTCGTCGACGACGAGTTGAGTGTGGGTGACATCGTGCTCAGTGGGGGAGAAGTTGCCGCCTGCCTCGTCATCGAGGCTGTCGTTCGCCTCCTACCAGGGGCGATGGGCAACGAGGCAAGCCCGATCTCGGAGAGCTTCGACGATTCCGGCTTGCTCGAGGAGCCGCAATACACCCGTCCTGGGGATTTTCGTGGGTGGGTGGTGCCCGAGACGTTGCGTGGCGGCGATCACGCGCGCATCGAGCGTTGGAGGCGCGCCCAGGCCCTCCACCGAACCTTGCGCTACCGGCCTGACCTGGTCGAGGCCGCTGGTGGGCTCAGCGAACTTGACCGCAGGCTGTTGGAAGAGTTCCCTCCCATCACCTATCCTTGAGCGTTCCCCTGTCTGACGCCAGCCTCAGTTCAGCCAGTACTACTCAGCCAGAATCACTCAGAGAGTCGCTGCCATGAAGTCCACCGATCTTGTCGACAACCAGTACATCCGCACCGACGTGCCCGACTTCGCCAGCGGTGACGAGGTCAAGGTTCACGTCAAGGTCGTCGAGGGCAACAAGGAACGTGTGCAGGTGTTCCAGGGCAACGTCATCGCCCGCCAGGGCAGCGGCGTCGCCGAGACCTACACCGTGCGCAAGGTCAGCTACGGCGTAGGCGTCGAGCGCACCTTTCCGGTGCACACGCCCACAGTTGCCAAGCTCGAAGTCGTCAAGCGCGGCGATGTTCGTCGAGCCAAGCTGTACTACTTGCGCGACCGGGTCGGCAAGGCTGCCAAGATCAGGGAAAAGCGCGACGCCTGAGCGTGCGCTGTCCATCGGTGTAATCGAGCACCCGCGTTGAGCTCCGACGATCTCGAAAACTTCGAGGCCGAGCGTGAGCTCCAACTCGCTCAGGAATATCAAGACGTCGCGGCAATGTTCCGCTTCGCCGTGGAGACCGAGCGCCGGTTCTACCTGGCCAACGACGTCAAGCTGAATGTCAGCGGAGACGCCGCCAAGCCGGTGATCGAAGTGGAGTTGAGCGACGCATGGGTATGGGACATGTATCGAAAGACCCGGTTCGTGCCCAAGGTTCGGGTCCTGACGTTCAAGGACGTCAACGTCGAAGAGCTGCCGTCGACCGAGCTGTAGCACCGTCGCTGGCCAATCAAGCGCGTGGCAGGTGGGGCGAAGACCTCGCCGCCCGGTGGTACGTGGCGCACGGATACGAAGTCGTTGATCGCAATTGGCGGTGTGCCAACGGCGAGCTCGACCTGGTGGCCTGTACCAATTCACTGCTCGTGTTCTGCGAGATCAAGACACGTGCCTCGAATCGCTTCGGCCCACCCGAGGCAGCCGTTGGATGGGCCAAGCAACGTCGCTTGCGATTGCTGGCAGTGGAATGGCTGGCGGCGCACGATCGCCACGGATCGATTCGATTCGACGTCGCCGCAATCACAGGCGTACGCATTGACGTCTACGAAGGTGCCTTCTAGCCATTAGCGACGATCCCAGCACGCCTTGTGCCAGTGCCGGCGCAGCTCCGGTGCGTCGGCAGGCACGGTTACGTAGTGCCCCGTGCCCGGTGCGATCTGCCGGTGACAACTCGGGCAGACGTAGGCCTTGGTCGCCTCGAAGGGCTGCACTCGTCGTACCTCGACCGTTCCGAATCCGCCGTCCCACAACCCCATCGTCACCCCAGCACTGCCCAAGCCAGCAGGGCAACCACCGCTGCCACAGCGGCCACGACGAACACGTAGTCGGCGCGCTCGGCGACGAACTTGCGATACGGGTTGAAACCCATGGTCCCAGTATCGTGCCGTTTCGGTGGAAACCATCGAGGTCAATCGCTCGTCCGGCATCGTCACGGTCACATTGAACCGGCCCGCCAAGAAGAACGCGGCCAACGGTCAGATGTGGGACGAGTTGCTGGAAACGTTTCGTGATATCGGTGCCGGCGGTCAAGACCGCGTGATGATCCTCACCGGCGCCGGGGGCGAGTTCTGCGCCGGCGCCGACCTCACCGGTGGAGGCACGGGAATGCCTGGTCGCCATCAACTCGCCCAGATGCGCCACGTGGGCGACGTGGCCCTGACCCTGCACCGACTGCCGATTCCGACGATCGCCAAAGTTCGCGGCGTGGCGGTTGGTGCCGGATGCAACATGGCCCTGGGGTGTGACCTCGTTGTCGCCAGTGAGAACGCTCGCTTCTCAGAGATCTTTGCCCGGCGCGGACTCTCACTCGACTTCGGCGGTTCCTGGCTGCTACCGCGGATCGTCGGCATGCATCGAGCCAAGGAACTTGCGCTCTTCGCCGACATCATCGATGCGGCCGAGGCCGAACGCATCGGCTTGGTCAACCGAGTGGTGCCGGATGCGGCGATCGACGATTTCGTGGCGACCTGGGCAGCTCGCCTCGCCGCGGGTCCGCCGATCGCCTTGGCGATGACCAAGCGCATGCTCCACAACTCGCTGCAGGTGACGCTGGAGGAAGCGCTCGACGACGAGGGAGTCTGTCAAAGCGTCAACCTCACCACCTCCGACACAGCGGAGGCGATGAAGGCCTTCGTCGAAAAGCGCGAGCCCCGGTTCGAAGGTCGCTGACCAGTTCAGCGGTGCGTTGATCAGTAGCGTGGTTTCGTGCGGCAGCTGCGTTGGGCCTTCTTCGGGATCTTGATCGCCACGTGGTGCGGCACCCCGGTCCGCGCCGCTCCGCCGACGGAACCGCCGACGACTCCATCGACGACTGAGGTCGCTCCGGTCGAGCAGCCACCACCAATCGTCGATCCGCAGGTGGTGTCGGCTCCGCTGATCGCCACTCCCGTAGGGTGCACCGCGCCTCCGGCGCCGATTGCCGTGTTCGTCGGAACCTTGGCCGCCGCCGACGCGACCACCGCTCGTTTCGGCGTGGAGCAGATCCGCGCCGGCAGCCTCGACGGCTATGCGGTCGACACGATCGTCGACGTGCGCTACGGCGACGACATCAGGTTCCTGCACCCAGGTGACGAGTATCTCGTGGGCGCCGCTCCTGATGCCGTGACCGGTCTGTTGAGCTCCAAGGTGCGGCTAGCAGCGCCGCTGTTCGGTGGAGATGCGGTGATCGGTGTGAACGACACCGATGTGCGGTGTCCTCGCTTCGAAGACGGTGTGAAGACGCTCCTCGCCGATGGAACCGACGTCGATACCGGGGTGCTGGCACCACTGAAGACGGCCAAGCGATCGCTGCTGAAGGCCGTGCTCAAACCCTTGGGGATCGCCGTCGGCGTGCTCATCGTGTTGGCGGCGGTCAAGCTGCTGGTGTTCGCGATGGTCCGCACCATTCGCGAGGCGGCCGATGACGACGTGCCGCCTCCTCTAGAGGTCCAGCGCGACCGTCAGCACATCGACGACGACTCGATCGATGTCCGGGTCACGGCAGAGCAGCGGTAGCCCGGGCGCGCAGATCTTTGACGGCGTGCTCGAGACCCAGCGGGTCACGGTACAGCGCGCTGCCGGCCACGAACACGTTGGCGCCGGCCGTTGCCGCGGCAGCGATCGTCTCAGGCCCTATTCCTCCGTCGACCTCGACATCGACATCGTCGGCGCGCCCCGCCGCATGCAGCATCCGGACCACCTCGCTGATCTTCGACTCCATGGTCGAGATGTATCGCTGGCCGCCGAAGCCGGGGTTCACGGTCATCACCAGCACCAGGTCGATTAGGTCGAGCACGTGGGCAACGGCATCAGCCGGTGTTGCCGGATTGAGCGCGACGCCTGCGGTTGCACCCAGGGAGGCGATGTTGCCCAAGGTTCGATGGAGGTGGGTGCACGCCTCAGCGTGAACGATCAAGCGGTGGCATCCGGCGCGCACGTACTCGGCAGCCATGACGTCGGGTGTCAACACCATCAGATGCGCCTCGAACGGCAACGATGTGTGCCGACGGGCCGCAGCAATCACGTCGGGTCCGATGGTGAGGTTGGGGACGAACTGGCCGTCCATCACGTCCCACTGGATCCTGTCGACTCCAGCAACTTCCAGGGCAGCGACCTCCTCGCCGAGCTTGGCGAAGTCGGCCGACAGGACGCTCGGGGCGATTTCGATTGGTCGCAGCATCACCGTCGAGGGTAGTGGGTGTGCAGGCGGAGCCGAGATCTACAGTCGACGGCGATGTCGTCCACCGTGGTGCGGATCGAGAAGATGGCGGCCGGCGGCGACGCGATCGCCCGGCTGGCCGACGGTCGTGTTGCCTTCGTCCGTGGCGCCCTTCCCGGCGAACTGGTCGAGATCGCGGTCGTTCAGGCCAAGAAGGACTACGTCCGTGCTGAGATGGTCGCCGTGGTCGAGGCCTCTCCCGATCGAGTCGAGCCTCCCTGTCCGGCTCACGCCGCCGGGTGCGGTGGTTGCTCCTGGCAGCACGTCGAAGCCGGAGCCCAATTGGGGTTGAAGACTGCTGTCGTCATCGAAGCCTTGAAGCGAACGGGCAAGATCACCGCTCCGGTCGTCGCCGTGGGATCTTCCGTGCCGGCGTGGTCGTATCGCACCACCTTGCGCCTTGCGGCGGGTCGCGGCGGACGTCTCGGGCTTCGCGAACGTAGCTCGCACGACGTGGTCGAGCTCGCCGGCTGTCCCGTCACCCATCCGTTGCTCGAAGAGCTGCTCGGTGTCATCCGCGTTCGCGGTGAGGGCGAGGTCAGCCTGCGCGTCGGGGCTGCGACCGGTGAGCGTTCTGCGTGGATCGCGGAGGGCGACGTCGAGCTGCTCGGCCTGCCATCCGATGTTGCCTGCGGGGCAGATGCCGCGGTGCACGAGGTCGTGGCCGGCAAGAGCCTGCGGATCAGCGTGGCGTCGTTCTTCCAGTCGGGTCCGGCAGCGGCCGAGTTGCTGGTTGCGGCGATTCGTGACGAGTGCCAGGACCTCGGTGCACTCGGGACAGTCGTCGACGCCTACGGCGGAATCGGGTTGCTGGCTTCGGCAGTTGCCGCTCGATCGACGACTGTCATCGAGGGTTCCGCGTCGGCCTGCGCTGATGCTGCCGTCAACCTCGCTGATCGGCGCTCCCACATCGTGTGCTCCCCGGTCGAACGATGGACATCCCACGCCGCAGATCTGGTCATCGCCGACCCCTCGCGCAGCGGCCTCGGCAGGCAAGCGGTGGCGGTGCTGACTGCGACGCGTGCGCCGCGACTGATCCTTGTCAGTTGCGATCCCGTATCCCTCGCTCGCGATGCCGGCCTGCTCCGCGAAGCCGGCTACGACCACGTTCGGTCGACGGTGCACGACCTGTTCCCGCAGACGCACCATGTCGAGGTCGTCACCACGTTCGAGCGCCGCCGCACCGTGTCGTGACTCTCAGAGCCGGCCGAACCGGTTCCCGACACGATCGAGGAACGCTTCGCGCTGTGCCCCCGTCGACCGATCGATGCCGTAGAGCGAAAGCCACGTCGTGCGCGCGGTTCGACGGCACAGAACGCGTACCGCCCTGCTGATCACTCGTCGCCCGGTCTCGCCTTCGAGGAGGTTGATGAACTTCGACGACCCGTGCGTCGTGACAGCGACCAACCGGCGAACATTCGTGAGCCGTGGGGCGATGTGCGTGGCCCCGTCGGGCAGGTCCCACGCGACACCTCGGATCAGCACACGGTCGAGCCAACCCTTCAGCATCGCCGGCTGCCCGCTCCACCACGTCGGGTAGATGAACACCAATGCCTCGCACCACAAGAGGTTCTCGCAGTATCGGGCGACGCCTGGCTTGTGCTCCGGTGGCCCGAGATGATCACGCACCTCCTCGAGAGTCATGGCCGGGTCGAAACCGTCGGCGTAGAGGTCGGTGACTCGTACCTCGTGACCGGTGGACTGCAGCGCGGCGACTGCCCGCTGGCGAACCGCCGACGTGAACGAGTCGGGATCGGGATGGCAGTACACCAGATAGGCCTTCACAACGAGCCCAACCTCCGCTCGACGCGTCGCAAGAACGATGCCCGCTGCTGCGGCGTTGTGGAGTCCATCTTGTACAGCGCCAGCCATGACCCCCGCGTGTGCAAGGCGGTGTTGAGCCTCAGGGCGCGGAGCAACGTTCGGCGGCCGTTGTCGTGGATTGCCCTCACGTAGACGCGCGAGGCACCGTACGTCGAGATCCCGACGACCCTGCGAACGTTGACGAGGCCCCTACGCACGTGGTGGTGCTCGTCGAACACGAAACCGACGCCCGGCACCATCACGCGCTCCAGCCAACCCTTCAGGATCGCCGGCATCATGCTCCACCAGGTCGGGTAGACGAACACGAGTGCCTCGGCTTGTTTGACGAACCCCGCGTGACGCTCGACCATCGGATCGAGCATCGGTCGGTCACCGTGGTAGGCCATGCGCTCCTCGGGCGTCATCGCCGTGCGGAACCCTTCGGCGTACAGATCGAGCACCGTCACCTCGTGGCCGCAGCCTTCGAGCGTGACCCGAGCCGTTCCCGCGATTGCATGGCTGAAGCTGTTCGGGTCGGGGTGAGCCACGACGAGGACGATGCGCATGCGGGTGGCACGTTAGTGGCGCCTCTACGATCATCGTGATGGAATCGCAGGGACACCGCGACGTCCCTGTTTGGGTCTACATGGTCGGGTTTCTGGGCCTGGGCGCATCGCTCACGTTTGCCGGCACGGCACTGTCCCATCTCCGCGATCGCGTCGGAACGGACAATGGGGGGATCGCCCTCATATTCGTCGGGCAATCGATCGGCTACGGCCGCCGA
>DATAJN010000288.1:0-4136 GCA_036262105.1 Ilumatobacteraceae bacterium | reverse complement strand
GTACCTGCTCGAGTCCCTCGAACTCGTGTAGCTGGAAGTGCTCTCAGCGATGTACGTTCAGCTCGCCGCTCCGCCGCGCCGTTGGAGAGCAGCAATGAGTTGGGGGATTGCGTCGCGCGCGTCGGCGACGATGCCGAAGTGGGCCAGACGGAAGACAACGGCGCCCGGGTCGCGGTTGATGGCGACGATCGTTGCCGAGTCCTGCATGCCGACGGCGTGTTGCAGGGCGCCCGAGATGCCGCACGCCACGTACAGCCGCGGTCGGATGGTGACGCCCGTCTGGCCGACCTGCTGAGCGCGTTGGGCGAGACCGGCCTCGACTGCGCCGCGTGACGCGGCGACCCGACCGCCGATGGCCTGGGCCAGTTCCTCGACGAGATGCCAACTGGCCGTGTCGCAACCGGCGCCTCCGGCGATGACGACATCGGCGTCGCGGAGATCGACGTCGGCCGGGCTGATGCTGCGCTCGAGCAGTTCGACGCGCCCGTCGGTGGGCACGAGCGTCACGTCGAGGTGCACCACTCGTGGCCGCCGCGGCGCGGCGTGTAGGGCGAACACTCCAGGACGGACGGTGGCCATCTGCGGCCTTGCCTCGGGGCACAAGCAGGTGGCGAGCACGCCTCCGGCCATCGCCGGGCGGACCATGTGCAACAGGTGTTCATACGAGACACCGTGTCGAGTCCACGTATCGATGTACAGGTCGGTGCAGTCAGCTGCCAATCCGGTGCCGAGCATCGAGGCGACGCGCGGGGCCAGGTCACGTCCAGTGGTGGTGGCGGCAAGCAGCATCGCGGCCGGCCGGTGGGCGAGCGCTGCGTCGACCACGACCCGCGCATACGGCTCAGTGAGGTAGTCGGCCAACGAAGGATGCTCCGCCAGGTACACCACGTCAGCGCCGAAGCGACCGGCGTCGTCGACCACCCCGGCCGAGGCAGCGGTGAGCACGAGCGCGCCGACCCCGCCGCCAAGGTCGGGTGCCAGGTCGGTGGCCCGTGACAGCAACTCGCGCGAGGCCCGGTCGAGACCGCCGCCGTTCGCGTGGCAGACAACCCACAGGTTGGCTTCGCCTTCGTACGCTGGTCCGTCGGGCAGTGGTCCCGCTGTGTCCGTCGGGCCTTCGACCAGCACACGGTCGCTGGTCGCGAACGCACCACGCTCGACCAGCGCGTCAAGGAGGTCGTCGAACCCGAAGCCGTCGTCGATGAACCGGCACTGGCGCTCTGGCCACGACACCGGCGTCATCTTCGCCACCTTCGTGGGTGACGCGGCGAGGCCGACATCGGTGGGGCCGAGGCCGACGTCGGCGGCATCGATGTGTTCGATGGACGCGGCCGTCGCGCGGCGTCGCGCCGGCAGCGAAGGGTAACGGGGCGCGTAGCCCGTCTCGCTCACTGTGATCACTGCGGGCAGAGGAAGACGCAGACGCTCGAACCCGCCTTCGACGATGCGCCTTGCGACGAGTGAAGCCCCGTCGACGGTGAGCGATTCACATCCGGTCGCCTGCGGCCAACCCAGCCGTTGGGCTACCGACGGACCGACCTGACCGGTCTCGCCATCGATCGCCGACATCCCGCACAGCACCAGCTCAGCGCCACCCAACCACTGGACGGCGGCGGCGAGTGCGTTGGCGGTGGCCCAGGTGTCGGACCCCGCGAGCAGGCGGTCGCACAGCAGCACTCCGCGGTGGGCGCCGGCGGCGATTGCCTCGCGCAACGCCTCTTCGGCCAGCGATGGCCCCATCGACAGCGCCCACACCTCGTCGGCGAGTTGCGCTGCCGCCTCCAGCGCGTGCAAGTCGGCAGGGTTGGTGATCGGCTTGGCCGCGGCGCGATCGATGGTGCCATCGGCTCGCACCCCGACGCCACCCAGCCGGAGGTCGGGCACCTGCTTCACCAGCACGATTGCTCGTATCACGGTCAAGCAGCCTGCAGATCGGCGAGCACTTGTCGCCAGCGATCGGGATCGCTCTTGTATGGAGCGTAGAAACTGACCCGTTGCACCACGTCGCCATAGCGGCGCAACAACTCCGAGGCGATGTGCTCGGGCTCAGCGACCACGGCAAACGTGTTGAGGATCTCGTCGGTGACGAGGTTGCCCATCTCCACCCACGCCCCTTTCTTGGACAGGGCATTGAGCTCCTCGTGCAAGCCGTTCCATCCGTGTAGCTCGAGCACGCCCTTGTAGGCGGGGGTCGAGCCGTAGAAGGCGATCTGCTGTCGTGTGCCAGTTTCGGCGGCCGACATCTCGGCTTCGTTGTTGCCGGTGACCACGAACGACGGGCCGACGATCTCGAAACCCTGCATCGTCTTTCCCACCTTGTCGCGGCCGCGGGCAAGAGCGGGCAGCGTCACTTCGCGCAGGTAGCGCTCCGTGGTGAAACCGTGGCAGATGAATCCGTCGCAAACCTCGCCGGCGACCTCGGTCATCAACTCGCCGACACCGGCCAGGAAGATCTTGGGCACTCCAAAATCGCCGAGGTCGGCGGCATCGGGCGCGAAGAACGGGGTCATCAGCGTATGCGTGTAGAACTCACCACGAAATGCCAGCGGCGTCCCGTGCTGCCAGGTATCCCAGATCGCCCTGATCGCCAAGATCAGTTCACGCATCCGCGGTGCCGGATGGCTCCACTCCATGCTGAACCGCTTGGTGATGTGCGGTTTGATCTGGCTACCGAGACCGAGGATGAACCGACCGTTGGAGAAGGCCTGCAGGTCCCAGCCGATGTGTGCCAGCGTCATCGGATTGCGGGCGAACGCGACAGCGATCGACGTGCCCAGCTCCAACCGTTCGGTGTGCTCTGCCGCCAACAAGAGCGGGAAGAACGGGTCATGAGCCGTCTCCACGCTCCACGCGCCGTCGTAACCGGCAGCCTCGGTCTCCTGGGCGCTGGCGGCTGCGCGGGCGAGTTCGTTGCTGACTCCTCCGTCGACTTTCATGCGGCGACCGTACTTCGCGTGCGGCTGGGTTCAGGTGTCTTGGTCGCGCAGGAACTGCTCGAACTCGGCGGCCAGTTCGTCGCCCGTCGGGATTCCCGCTGCGCCGAGCAGGCCAGATTCCTGCTGGTTGTCGTAGAGCTGCTCGAGCTGCTTGACCATGGCGAGGTGTTCGTCGTTTCCGGCGACCAACTGATCGAGACGTTCACGTTGAATGACTGTCTCCTGCCGGACGGCCGAGCTGTCGACCTGCACCCCGGCCACTTCCTGGAGGCCGTTGAGCAACGCGAGCGTCGCGGCCGGGTAGCTCATCGCGCTGACGTAGTGAGGAACCTGCGCCCAGATGCCCAATGCAGGCACGCCTTTGTCGACGAAGGCGTGCTCGAGCACGGCACCCATTCCGGCCGGTACGTCGACCGAGTTCTTGAGGTAGGAGACTCCGGCGACGACTTCGGCCGACGGTGAGCTGGTCGACAGACGCGGATCGCGCGTGTGGGGAGCAGCGAATGGGTACGCACCAAGGGCGACCATCTTCTTCACGCCGAGTTGGACCGCGAACGTCGATACCACGTCGGCGAACCTGTGCCACTGCGAATCTGGCTCCGGTCCGCTGAGGGTGAGAACGTCGTGACCCTCGGGATCGCGGCCGATGCTCATCTCGATGTCGGCCCACACGAGGCGAACGTTGACGCCGTCGCGCAACTCCATGGTCGGGCGGCGCGCCCGGTAGTCGATGAAGGAATCGCTGTCGAAGGTGGCCAGTGGTCGAACCGCTGACTTCTCCTGCAACGTCATCATGGCCGCGGCAGCAGCACCGCTGGCGTCGATCCAGCCCGTGAGCATGACCACCAACACCGGCTCCACCAGTGCGGGCAACGGTTCGTGCAAGGTGAACGGATCGGTCACGCGAGTGCCTCCAAGCACTCTGACGCGCGCGCGGCTGCACCGTCGATCTGGGCGACGAACGGCTCGAGCTCGGCAGGATCCCGCGAGCCCAGCGCGCCACCGAGGTAGCGGTAGTACACGCCCTGCAGGATGCATGCCAGCTTCCAATAGGCGAACGACACGTAGAACGGCAACTGAGACAGGTCACGCCCGCTGACCGCTGCGTAACGGGCGGTCAGATCGGCACGATCGAGAAACCCGTCGGCCGTGGTGGCAGACCCACCCCACGCCGAGGCTTCATCGCCAGGGCCCGTCCAG
>DATAJN010000287.1:0-3988 GCA_036262105.1 Ilumatobacteraceae bacterium | reverse complement strand
GAGATGATCGAGTTCGACGTCGCGCTACGCGACCTGATCTCGGCCAACCTCGCCCGTCATCATGTCGAGGAGATCGGGCCCGACGATCGTCACCGTGCCGCCGTCGCCGTCGTTGTGGTTGGCAGCGACGGGGATGCCGATGAACCGTTCGTGCCGGGTGAGGTCGGCATGACGGGAATACCGGGCGACATCACCGGCTTCGACGGTGGAATCGAAGGCGTGGCCGGCGGCGCCGCCTTCCTGCTCTGCCGTCGGGCGGCGAGGATGAACCGTCACGCCGGGCAATGGGCGCTGCCCGGCGGAAGGATCGACCCCGGTGAAACAGCCGAAGCAGCGGCGCTGCGCGAGATCGACGAGGAGCTCGGTCTCAACATCGACCCCTCGCAGGTCCTCGGCAGGCTCGACGACTATTCGACGAGGTCCGGCTTCGTGATCACTCCGATCGTCGTCTGGGGTGGGACGAGCGTCGAGCTGTCGCCGGATCCCCGGGAGGTCGCTCGCGTGCTGCACATCGGCTTGCATGAACTGTGCCGCGCCGACTCGCCTCGATTCGTCGTCATCCCGGAGAGTCACCGCCCGGTCGTGCAAGTGCCGATCGGGCGAGACCTCATCCACGCGCCCACCGGTGCAATCCTGCTGCAGTTCCGTTGGGTGGCGATCGAGGGTCGGTGTGGGGCGCGTGTGAGCGAGTTCGAGCAACCCGTCTTCGCCTGGCGCTAGGCCTGTCCACTGCGCAGCGTTCGACGGCCGGGGCTCAGTGGCGCCCGGAGTGGCCGAAGCCTCCGCCACGGTCATGGCCGTCGAGTGAGTCGACGACTTGCCAGGTGACCTCCTCGACGCGTTGGATCACCAGTTGGGCCAGCCGGTCGCCGCGGTTGACGACGAACGGCTGCAACGGATCCGTGTTGAGCAGCACGACATTGATCTCGCCGCGATACGCCGAATCGATCAGCCCAGGGGTGTTGGCCAGCGTGAGGCCGTGGTTCAAGGCGTTGCCACTGCGCGGCAGCACGAAGCCCGCGTAACCGACGGGAATCGCTACGGAGATCCCAGTCGGCATCAGCAAACGGCCGCCACGTGGTTGCACGACTCCGTGCTCGCGGGCGCGCAGATCGAGGCCCGCGTCACCGGTGTGCGCGTACGACGGAAGCGGGAGATCGGGATCGAGGCGGACGACAGGTACCGGAAGCACAGGTTGCGACTCTGCCACACGGCGGCGACCGCTGACTACGCTCCGACGAATGGCACCGTCGCCCCGCCCACCGAGCGTCGACGCTCTGGCGCGGACGATGGGCGCCAGCGGCTTGCCGCATGCCGTCTGCGTCGAACTCGCCCGTCAGGCGATCGCCGAAGGCCCGGCTAGCTACGAGCACAGCGCCGCGCTCGGCCGCGCCCACGCGTTCGCCCAATCGCTGCTCGGCCCGGTGATCAACGCTACGGGAGTCCTGCTGCACACCAACCTCGGCCGTGCCCCGCTGGCGATGGCGCATCCGCCGACGGCGATCAACATCGAGCTCGATCTCCGCACGGGCGAACGGGGGTCGCGACAGCAAGCGGTCGGCACGCTGCTCGCCATGTTGTGCGGCAGCGAGGCGGCCATGGTCGTCAACAACAACGCGTCGGCTGTGCTCCTCGTCCTCGCCGCCATCGCCCGTGATCGCCAGGTGGTCGTCAGCCGCGGCGAGAGCGTCGAGATCGGTGGTGGCTTCCGCATACCCGACGTGATGGAACAGTCGGGAGTGAGGTTGGTCGATGTCGGTACCACCAACCGCACGCGCCTGGGCGACTATCGCAAGGCTCTCAGCCGCAAGAACGCCGATGTTGCTGCGGTGCTGAAGGTGCACCCGAGCAACTTCCGAATCGAAGGCTTCGTCGAGGGGACGACGATTGCGGAGCTGGCCACGCTCGATGTGCCCGTGATCGCCGACATCGGCAGCGGGCTGATCGACGCCAACTGCCCATGGCTCGGTGGCCCGCCACCCGCATGGCTGCACGGCGAGCCGGCCGCTCGCCAATCACTGGACGACGGCGCTGCACTGGTGACCTTCAGCGGCGACAAGCTGTTCGGTGGGCCGCAGGCGGGCATCATCGCCGGCCGAGCCGATCTGGTGGCGCTGTGCACGCAGCATCCACTTGCCCGCGCCCTACGCCCTGGCGCCCACGTGTTGACGGCCGTGCAGCGGACCGCGCTGGCCTATCTCGACAAATCGGCCACGACCACCATCCCCTTCTGGACGATGGTCGTGGCAACCACCGACGAGCTACGTGCCAGAGCCGACAAGATCATCACTGCTGCTGGCCGCGGTGAGATCGCGGAAATGCAGGCTGTTCCAGGTGCCGGGTCGGCGCCCGGCAGCACCATTGCCTCGATCGGCATCCGCATCCCTGGCGACCGACTGGCCGTGCTCCGCTCCTGCGGCCCGCCGGTCGTCGCCCGCACTCGTGACGGCTGCACCCTGCTCGATCTGCGAACGGTAGACCCGGGCAGCGACGACGCTGTTGTGGCAGCCCTGCAACGATGCGAGTAGTCGCCACTGCCGGGCACGTCGACCACGGCAAATCGTCGCTGGTCGAGGCGCTCACGGGGACGAACCCCGACCGGTTCGAGGAAGAGCGTGCCCGCGGTTTGACGATCGACCTCGGCTTCGCCCACACCACGCTGCCGAGCGGCGAAGGCGTCAGCTTCATCGACGTGCCGGGCCACGTGCGGTTCCTGCGCAACATGTTGGCCGGTGTCGGCGGTGTCGATGCCTGCATGTTCGTCGTCGCCGCCACGGAAGGATGGAAGCCGCAGAGCGAGGAGCACCTCCGCATCCTCGAGCTCGTCGGAATCGGTCACGGCATCATCGCACTCACAAAGATCGACCTGGTCGACGACGAGTGGCTCCAACTGCAGGAGTTGGAGATCCGTGATCGATTGAGCGGATCGTTCCTCGCCGATGCCGCGATCGTGCCAGTAAGCGTCACGACGGGACGAGGGCTCGACGAGTTGCGCGAAGCACTCGATGGCCTGGTGAGCCAGACCCCGGCGGCGAGCGATCGTGGCCGTCCACGGCTGTGGGTCGACCGCGTGTTCGCGGCGAAGGGCAGCGGCACCGTGGTGACCGGAACCCTCACCGGCGGTTCACTACGCGCCGACCAGCAGGTGCGCGTGGCAACGCGCGACGTGCGCATTCGCGCCGCGCAATCGCATGGTCGCAACGAAACGTCGATTGGTCCCGGTAACCGCGTTGCGCTCAACCTCGTGGGTGTCGATCACACACAACTGCAGCGCGGTGACTCTGTGATCGTTCCCGAGCAATGGCGACCGACGCGCCGCTTCGATGCGTCGTTGCGCGTCCTGCCGTCACTTCGCCACGACGTCAACCGCCGCGGCGCATACTTCGCCTACATCGGGTCGGGAGAGTTCCCCGTGAAGCTTCGAGTACTGGGGTCCGACTCGATCGGGCCAGGCGACAGTGGTCTCGTTCGCCTGCACCTCGCTCGCTCGCTTCCGCTTGTACGCGGCGACCGATTCGTGATGCGCGAGTCGGGGCGCGACGAGACCGTGGGCGGTGGTGAGGTTCTCGACGTCGCTCCGATGCTGCCGGCGTCGAAGGCTCGACCGGATCGTTCGATCGAGCGGGTCGTCGCCGAGCACGGCTGGATCGACATCGGCGATCTCGAGGCTCTGACCGGCGAACGGCGTGAAGCGGCGATCAGCCACTACGTGGTGTCACCGGAGTGGTTGAAGACTGCGCGAAGCGACGTCCGGGCGCGCGTCGAGGGTGCCGGTGAGATGGGTTTGGACATCGCCGAGCTCGATGATCGCCAGCGCGTTGTCGTGGTCCTTCTCGACGACGTCACGGTCGAGGCCGGAAGAGCGCGACTCGTGGGGACGAGCGATCCATTGAAGAATCATCCGTTCCTCGCCGCGCTACTGGCAGGTGGTGTAACTCCACCGGAGCCCGCGGGTATCGACAAGTACCAACTCGGCGAGCTCTTGCGC
>DATAJN010000286.1:0-1620 GCA_036262105.1 Ilumatobacteraceae bacterium | reverse complement strand
AAACTGTGCCGACGTTGATTCGCGTGGTCGATGGTCGTGAAGCAGAGCGAACGGTTGGGTGGCTCCGATCCGACTGGCAACGCATCACCGGAATCGACACGCTCGGCGATGATCTGCCGGCGATGCGACCAGGGTGCGGGTCGATGAGCGTCGACCCGAACCTCGCCGACTCGCTGAGGGCCAGGTTCAGCGGCCATCTGTTGCGGTCGCGACGACTGGAACTGGCCGATCTCGACGACGAGATGGAGGTGCTGTTCGATCGCGGCGTGACGGACGGACTGCCCGTAACACCGCCGACGGAAGCGCGCGTGCTGCGCATGCTCGAGGGAACGACGCGTGCGCCCGACGACATCGTCGCCGTCGTAGCGCCGGACCTCGCGGAGGTCACGGTCGAGAAGGTTGCCATCAACGCCGTGATGGCCGGATGCAGGGCCGAGCACCTGCCCTGGGTGATCGCCGCGCTCGAGGCAGTGTGCACCGACGAGTTCAACATCCACGGCGTATTGGCCACAACGATGCCGGTCGGCCCGGTGCTGATCTGCAACGGTCCGGGAACCCGTGCCGTCGGCCTCAACAGCGGTGTCAACGTCTTCGGGCAAGGCACCCGGGCAAACCTCACGATCGGTCGGGCCGTTCAACTGGTCGTGCGCAACATCGGCGGTGGGCGGCCCGGCGGGGTCGATCGAGCGGCTCACGGCAACCCCGGCAAGCTCACGTTCTGCTTTGCCGAAGACGAGGTCGGTTCGCCGTTCACGCCGCTGTCGGTCAGCCGCGGCTTCGCCGCCGATACCGACACCGTCACGGTCTTCGCCGGCGAAGGTCCACGCTGCATCGTCGACCAGTTGGCTCGTGACCCTGGCCAGCTGGCCAACACCTTTGCCGCGTGCCTGCGCACCGCTCAGCATCCCAAGCTCGTGATCGGTTTCGACTGCGTTCTGGTCGTGGGGCCGGAGCACGCCCGGGTCTTCGGCGAGGCCGGATGGGACAGAGAGCGACTGCTCGCAGAGCTTCACGACCGCCTCCAGATTCCTGGACGCGAGCTGATTCGTGGTGCGTTCGACATGGCCGAAGGCGTACCCGAATACTTGGCCGACGTAACGCTGGGAAAGTTCCGCCCCGATGGGTTGCTGCTCGTCCACGCCGGTGGGGGCGCCGGATTGTTCTCTGCCATGATTGGCGGATGGGCCAACGGTGACCTTGGGTCTCGGCCCGTCACCAGAAGGGTTGTGCGATGAGCAGGCTGTTGCTGGATCCGACGAACGAACGCACCGTGCTGCAACGATCCCTGCTACCACGCCCAGCGAGCTTGCGCGGCAAGACCATCGGGCTGCTCGACATCTCCAAGCCGCGCGGCGACGTGTTCCTCAACCGACTCGAACAACGTTTGACCGAGCTCGGGGCAACGGTGCTGCGCTACAAGAAGCCGACGTTCACGAAACCGGCGCCGGTCGACCTCCGTCACGAGATCGCCACGCACTGCGAGTTGGTCATCGAGGCCCTCGCCGATTGAGGCAGTTGTACGTCGTGCAGTGTGCACGACATCGTTGATCTCGAAGCACGCGGCGTGCCCGGTGTGTTCGTAGCCTCCGCGCAGTTCGTCGAGGCTGCCGTCGCCCAATC
>DATAJN010000285.1:0-2080 GCA_036262105.1 Ilumatobacteraceae bacterium | reverse complement strand
GCGTTGCGAACAGAACCAGCGGCCATCAGCGTGCCGCGCGAGCCCGTCGTCTGCCCGAAGCCGAGCTCGCGAGTGGTGTCGACGATCACCTCGATACGCTTCGGGTCGATGTCCAACTCCTGCGCTGCCACCTGCAATGCCACCGTGTGGACGCCCTGACCCATCTCGGTCCAGCCGTGGCGCACCTCGACCACACCGTCGCTGCGGAATCGCACGACCGCCCGGCACAACTCGTGGAAGCCATTGCCGAGACCGGAGTTCTTCAGACCGAGACCGAGACCTACGGCTTTACCGTCGGCGTGGGCGGAGTCGTACAACGGCTTGATGGCATCGAGGCACACCTCTGCGCCGCGGCATCCGTCGTCCATGATCTGCCCCGGCCCCCACACTTCGCCGGGATGGATCACATTGCGCTTGCGGATCTCCCAACCGCTGATACCGACCATCTCCGCCAAGCGATCGAGCACACCTTCCATGGCGAACTGCGCCTGATTGGCACCGAACCCGCGGAACGCCCCACAGATCGGGTTGTTGGTGCGTGCTGCGACGGCGCGCACGTCGATGGCCGGAAGCAGATACGGCCCGCTTGCATGACCGGCGGCGCGCTCGAGCACCTTCATGCCGACGCTGGCATACGCGCCGCTGTCACCGACGCCCCGTACCCGCAGCGCGGTGAGCCGACCGTCGGAGTCGCAGCCCGCCCAGTACTCGAGGCGGATCGGGTGCCGCTTGGCGTGGATCAGCAGGCTCTCCTCACGCGACAGCGTGCACTTCACCGGCCTGTCCAACAGCCATGCCGCCAGCGAAGCGTGAGCTTGATTGCTCATGTCTTCCTTGCCACCGAACGCTCCCCCGTTTGACACGAGCGTCACGGTGACCTGGTCGTTGCCGACACCGAGCACGCGGGCGATGTCGTTGCGATCGTCCCACACTCCTTGGCCGCCGGAGTACACCTGAATGTGGCGAGAACCGTCGATCAAGGCCGGCACAACCAACGTGCTCTCCGGTTCGAGGAACGCCTGCTCGACGCGTTGCGTCTGGAAGACCTCGTGCACCGTGTGAGCAGCGTCGGCCAGGCCCGCATCGACGTCGCCGCGCGCGTACTCGCTGACGCCGAGGACGTTGTCGGAGGTACCCCACACCGCTATCGGAGCGCCGTCTTCCAGCGCCGCCTGAGGATCCGTGACGGTCTCCATCACGCGGTAACCGACCTTGATCAAGGTCGCCGCGTCTCGGGCCAGCTGACGACTTTCGGCGACCACGATCGCCAGTACGTCGCCGGCGTAACTCGTGTGACCACCGACCGGAATCATCACCGGCCAGTCCTTGTGGATGATACCCACGCGAAGCTCACCGGGAATGTCGGCTGCTGTGTACACGGCCACGACACCTGGCGCGGTTGCGGCAGCCGTGATGTCGAACGACAGGACCTCGGCACGCGCATGAGCGGTGAGATGCAACGCCGCGTGCAACATCCCGGGCACCCGCATGTCGTCGATGTAGTCGCGATCACCGAGCGTCAACTCGCCGGCTTCGTACTTCGACCCGGAACCTCCGACAGTGGCCGAGAGTGATGGCTCGAATTGCTTGCCCTTGGCGACGGCATCGATCGCCTCGAGGATCTTGACGTAGCCCGTACAGCGACAGAGATGGGCACCCAGGTGCCGAGCCATGTCGGCCGGCTGAAGGTCGGCGCCCTTCTTGTCGATCTGCGCCTTTGCCCGCATGACGATGCCGGGGATGCAGAACCCACACTGCAGCCCACCGCACGCCGCGAAGGCATCGGCGAACGCTTCACGCTCGGGCGCAGCCACACCCTCCAACGTGATCACCGAGCGTCCGGCCGTCTTGGCGAGCGACTGCTGACAACTGACGATGGCCTTGCCGTCGACGTGCACCGTGCAACATCCGCACTGACCCGACGGTGAGCAACCATCCTTCGGTGAGGTGACGTCGAGCTCCTCACGGAGTGCGGCAAGAAGGTGCGGATGGTCGTCGCGGACGCTCACCGACTTCCCATTGAGGTTGAACTCGATGGTCACGGTTTACATTTTGTCAAAGTCCACCGGCATTTGAAAGC
>DATAJN010000284.1:0-9409 GCA_036262105.1 Ilumatobacteraceae bacterium | reverse complement strand
GTATGACCGCGATCTTCGTGCTCTGCGAACCGGTCAGCGCTCCTCGGTTCAGGACCCGTTGACCGATGGGGTAGACTCGCCAGTCAGTATCACTGACTCACCAGTCAGTGACGACAAAGGAGAGGCCGCAATGGCCGTCATCGAACACAAGTCTGCAACCATCGATTCGTTGATCGATGAGGAAGAGCGGCGCTTCCTGGCCCGCATGCCGCAATCGATCGCCCGATCCGACGAGGCCTCCGAGGTGCTGGCCGGGGGGGCGACGTCGAACTGGATGATCTCCCGTCCCGCTGCTGTCTGGGTCAGCCACGGCCACGGCTCACGGGTGTGGGACGTCGACGGCACCGAATACGTCGACCTGCACGGCGGCTATGGCGTTATGGTCGCCGGGCATGCCAACCCGGCCGTCGTCGAGGCTGTGCAACGCCGGGTCACTCTCGGGACTCACTTCGCCCAGCCCACCGACGACTCGATCGTCGTGGCGCGCGAGTTGGCGAATCGCTTCAACCTGCCGCTGTGGCGGTTCAACAACTCCGGCACCGAGGCAACCATGGATGCCATTCACCTCATGCGGGCGATCTCTGGTCGCGATCAGATCATCAAGATCGAGGGGTCGTACCACGGCCACCACGATTCCGTGATGGTTTCGCAGTGGCGCAACCTCGACCTGCTCGGGCCTGCCGACAAGCCTCATCGCGTTCCGTCCGCAGGCATTCCGCAGGCAATGGCCGATCTGGTGCATCTCGTGCCGTTCAACGATCTCGCCTCTCTCGAGCGTGTGCTGGTGGCCAACCAAGGCTCGGTCGCCGGGATGATCATGGAGCCGATGATGATGAACGCCGGCATCATCCCACCGCAACCCGGGTACTTGGAAGGGGTCCGCGAGCTCACGCGCAAGTACGGCGTGCTGCTCACCTTCGACGAAGTGAAGACGGGTCTCAGCATCCACCCCGGAGGCGTCACAGGCTGGTCTGGCGTCACGCCCGACATCGTCTGTCTCGCCAAGGTGCTCGGCGGAGGCTTGCCATGCGGTGCGATCGGTGGCACGACGGACGTCATGTCTGCGATCGTCGATGGCAGGTACGACCAGGTCGGCACGTTCAACGGCAATCCGCTCACGATGGCGGCCGCCCGGGCGATGCTCACCGAGGTGTTGACCGACGACGCCTATCGCAAAGCCGGGCGCCTGTCGCAGACGATGTTCGATCGCTCGATGGACTCGCTACGACAGCACGGCGTGCCCGGCTATGGATACGCCATCGGTTTCAAGGGTTCGCTGGTGTTCAACGAGACCCCGGCGCGCAACTGTCGCGACTTCCTGGCGATGGACACGGGGCTCAGCCATCTCCACTTCCTCGTGCAGCACAATGGCGGCGTCTTCATGGCCCCGTGGGGCAAGAGCGAGCAATGGACGATTTCGCCGGCGCATTCCGATTCCGACGTCGACCGCTTCTGTGGCAACGTCGAGCGGTTCGCTGCTCTGGTCAGTTCGACTGTCGACGGCCACTCACACGAGTACGCCGCCGGCGGCTACTGCTGAGCAGCGCCGGCAATGGCCCAGAGTCAACTGATTCCCACGCTCAGCGGACACGAATACAGCTCCGAGGAGGTGTTCGCCCGCGAGTGCGAGCGCATCTTCCATCGTTCGTGGTTCTACGTCTGCCGCGACGAGCGGCTGTCGGCGGGTGATCGTTTCGTTGCCGACGTCGGCGGTGAGAGCGTGCTGGTCGTCAAGGACCGTGACGGGCGCGTCCATGCGCACGCGAACGTTTGCCGTCATCGTGGGGCGCGGTTGTGCGAAGAGAGCGGTCCAGGCTCCAAGGCAGGCATCACCTGTCCCTACCACGCCTGGACGTACTCGCTCGATGGTCGCCTGATCGGCACGCCGCACCTCGCCGCCGACGAGATCGACCGTGGTTCGTTGTCGTTGTGGAGCATCGCCTGCGAGGTCTGGGAGGGCTTCGTGTTCGTCAACCTCTCGCCCGATCCGATTCCGCTGCTCGACTGGTTCGCGTCGGGGATGGATACGGCGCAGCGATTCGACCATCTTCATCTCGGTGAGCTCAGTGCGGCAGTCACCACGTCGACCGACGTGCGCGCCAACTGGAAGATCCTTCTCGAGAACTACCAGGAGTGCCTGCACTGCTCCTGGGTGCACCCCGAACTGGTCGACCTGGTCCCGCTCTACAAGACGGGTTCCGTCGTCGACCCGACGCGGATCGACGGCGGTGTGAACATCCGCGGCAACAGCTTCAGCCTCACCGGTGTTTCCAATCTGCCCGTGCTGCCGCACATGCCCGTCGAAGAGACCGAGTCGTACTACGGCGCGACCGTATTTCCCAACATGTTCATCGATGTCACTGGCACGTGCGTGATCGTCTCATCGATGTCGCCGAAGAGCGCCGCCGAGACCACGGTGGTGATGGAGTACCTCTTCGCACCCGACACGATTGCCGCCGCGGATTTCGATCCGTCGGCGATCGTCGATTTCAGCGAGTTGGTCGGCAAGCAGGACTACGACGTTTCCGAACGGGTGCAGCGAGGAGTCTCGTCGCGGTACTTCGATCACGGCGTGCTGGCTCCGCAAGACCACTTGATCGTCGATTTCCTCGCCACGTACCGCTCACAGATGACCGACTAACGTCGCCACTGTTCGCACCTGGGGGAGAACCAATGGACACACGTTTCACACGTCGACAGGTATTCGGCGGATCCGCCCGGTTCGGGTTGGCGCTCGCCTGCGGCGTGCCGTTGCTGCAAGCGTGCGGCGACTCGGGCGGCGGTTCCAAGAAGGAGACCAGCGCGATCAAGGACGGGCTCGAGCCCGAGGCCGGCCCATTGCGCATCCTCAACTACGACTCGTACGTCGCCCCCGACATCATCTCGGCCTTCGAGGCGAAGTACGGCGTGAAGACCGAGATCACGACGTTCACCACCGATGAAGAAGCGATCACCAAGTTGGCGTCCGGCGCCTTCGACGTCGACCTCGACATGAGCGCGGCGACCGACACGCTGTACAAGCTGGTCGAATCCGGGTTGATCCAGCCGCTCAACAAGACGTACCTCACCAACATCGGCAACGTGTCCGCCTCCTTGCGCGACCCGTATTACGACAAGGGCGCCGTCTACACCGTGCCGTACACGGTCTTCGGCACGGGCATCGGCTTTCGCGCCGACAAGGTCGACCCCGGCAGTGTGTCGTGGGAGACCTTGTGGAATCCCACGTACAAAGGCGTGACGTCGATCCTCGACAGCTACCGAGAGGGGCTGGCGATGGCGATGATGCACAAGGGCCTGGCCGACGTCAACACCAGCGACCCGGCCGTCATCAAGCAAGCCGGCGACGACCTCGGCGAGCTCACCAACCTGATGAACATCAAGGTCGAGATCGAGGGCTATCACACCATTCCCGAGGGCTCGACGACCGTCGCCCACACGTGGAGTGGCGACATGGTGACGGGGCTCAGCTACCTACCGAAAGGCACCGGGGCCGAAGTGCTGGGTTATTGGCAGCCCGATCCGGCGGTCATCAACAACGACACGATGTGCGTGCTGACGAAGGCGAAGCACCCGGTCCTGGCACATCTGTTCATCGACTACGTGCTCGACAAGACCAACGCCCAGACCAACTTCGCGTACGTCGGATACCAGCCGGCCATCGAAGGCCTTGGCGCCCAGGAGTTGATCGATGCCGGAGTAGTTCCCGAGAACTTGCGCAATTGCGTGCTGACGAACGACCAGATCGCCAAGGGGTACCGATTCCTCCAACTGACCGCCGATACCGATGCCTTGTGGAACGACGCCTGGTCGAAGTTCCGCGCCGGAGGCTGACAGGTGGCCAACGCAGCGGGTGCTGCACCCGGCGGTCACCGCAACGGGTTCTGGGGGTTCCTGAGCCTGCCGGGGGTTGCCTGGCTGCTGGCACTGTTCGTCGTACCGTTCTACGCGATTGCGGCGGTCGCCTTCGGCCGGGTCGATCCAATCCTGCGCACGGCCGACCCTGTGTGGAGCCCGTGGGCGTGGAAATTCGCGCCGATGAGCAAGGTGCTCGATCGGGTGTTCGGCGGCGATCTCGGCGGTGTGGTCGTGCGCACTCTCGAGTATGTCGGAGTCTCGTTGGCCCTGTGCTGCCTGGTCGGTTATCCGGTCGCCTACTACGTCGCCCGTCACGCAAGCCGCTGGCGAGGCGTGCTGCTGGCCGCGTTGGTGCTGCCGTTCTGGATCAGCTACCTCATGCGAATGCTCGCCTGGGTCAATCTGCTGCAGGTCGACGGCTACTTCAACCGAGTGCTCGGTTGGCTGCACCTCGGTGGATCGCGGAACTGGCTCGATGGCGACTCGCCGACGGTCATCATCGGCCTGGTGTACGGCTACATCCCATTCTTCATCCTTCCGCTCTACGCCGCTCTGGAGCGCCTCGACAGTCGGCTGATCGAGGCCGGTCGCGACCTCGGGGCATCGCCTCGCCGGGTCTTTCAACGCATCACGCTGCCGCTGTCGATCCCCGGGCTCATGGCAGCGTCGGTCATCACGGTGCTGCCGATGTTCGGTGACTACTACACCAACACGTTCCTTTCCAGCGGCTCACCGCGCACCGCGATGGTCGGCAATCAGATCGAGTTCTACCTGCGGGGTTCCAGCCAGCCTCAGGTCGGTGCGTCGCTCGTCCTTGTTCTGTCGGCCATGTTGTTGGTGTTGATGACCTACTACCTCGTCGTCACCGTGCGCGCCCAGCGGGCGGTTGCCACATGAGGCGCAACCGTCCAGGCCGTCATCCCTTCGGTCTGGCGACCATCACATGGCTCTACGTCCTGTGGTCACTGGTGCCGGTTCTGGTGGCGATGCGCATCTCGTTCAACTCGGGCAAGAGCCGCTCGGCGTTCCAGTCGATGTCGTGGCGGTGGTACTTCACCGACCCGGCGAAGTCGGTGTGGCACGACGAGAGTTTGGTTCAGCCGTTGCGGAACTCGATCAAGTTGGCGGTGCTCAGCATGCTGATCACCACACCGATCGGAGTCACGATGGCCATCGGCCTGCAGCGTTGGCGCGGCCGGCTCTCCAGGGCGTCCAACGCGCTGATGCTGTTTCCGTTGGTCACCCCGGAGATCGTCATGGGCGTCGCCTTGTTCCTCGTCTTCTCGCAGGTCTACACAGGGGTTCCCCGCGGGTTCACGACACAACTCCTCGGTCACATCACCTTCAGCATCTCGTATGTCGTCGTGATCGTGCGCGGGCGGCTGGCGGCGATCGGGCCGCAGTACGAGGAAGCTGCTCGCGACCTCGGGGCCAGCCGCCTGCAGGCGATGCGGTTGGTGTTGCTCCCGCTGCTCGGCCCGGCAATCTTCGCCAGCCTGATGGTGGTGTTCGCTGGTTCGATCGACGACTTCGTGATCTCGTCCTTCCTGTCGACGGGAGCATCGAGTGAGACCGTGCCGATGAAGATCTACGCCGCCGGTCGGGGCACCGCCACTCCTGCGCTCAACGCCTTGGCCACGATCATGCTGGTGTTCACCCTTGCCGCGGTCAGCCTGGCGGCCATCGTCATGCGACAGATGCGCCTGCGACAAGGCGGGGGCGAGGACGCGCAGCTCGGCAGCCTCGCCGCGGTCGGCTGAGGTTCTGCTGGACGTCAACCCGGCAGAACACGAATCGCATTGGGTGGCAGGTACGCGTCAATGGTGTCGCCTTCCCTGCCGCAGACTGGCGAACCGTCGTTGGCCACCAGAGCCTGCAACTTGTGTTCACCCAGCCGCAAGAGCACCTGAGTGATCGCGCCGACATAGATCAGTTGCTCGACGACCACGGGTACCGCCTCGACCCGTCCGTTGCCCAGCGGGGAGAGCTGCACTCGCTCGGGGCGGATCACCACCGTGCAGTCACCGCTGATCCCCGAGGTGTCGGCGATGTGTTCCGCGCCGTTGACCACAACGCGCCCGGGCCCCTTGACAACGGCCGGCAGCAGGTTGGCAACGCCCAGGAAGTCGGCGACGTATGCACTGGCTGGTTCCTCGTACGTCTCTTTGGGCGTGCCGATCTGTTCGATCTCACCGTCGTTCATCACCGCCAGGCGGTCGCTCATGGTCAGCGCCTCCTCCTGATCGTGTGTGACGTAGACGAACGTGATGCCAACGTCGCGGTGCAAGGCACGCAGCTCGACCTGCAACGTCTTGCGCAGCTTGGCGTCGAGGGCCCCGAGCGGTTCATCGAGCAGCAGCACCTTCGGCCGGAGAATGAGCGCCCTGGCGAGAGCAACGCGCTGCTGCTGGCCGCCCGACAGCTGATGTGCCTTGCGCCGCTCGAACCCGTTGAGCCGCACGAGCTCCAGCGCATCACCGACGCGCTGGGTAACTTCCGCCTTGCTTGCTTTTTGAAAGCGCAACCCGAACCCGACGTTGTCGGCGACGTTCAGATGAGGGAACAACGCGTAGCTCTGGAAGACGGTGTTGACCGGTCGATTCTCGGGGGCGACGTCGGTCATGTCGACGCCGTCGATTCGCACTTCGCCGTGCTCCGCTGATTCGAAGCCGCCGATCAATCGCAGCGTCGTCGTCTTCCCGCAACCGCTCGGGCCGAGCAGCGAGAAGAACTCGCCGCTGTGGATCGCCAGATTGATGCCCTTCAGCACCGGGGCGCGGTCGTATGTCTTGGTGAGCTCGACGAGCTCGATCTGCCCTCCGGGTCCATCGATAACTCGTTGGTTCGAGCGCATCGCTACTTTCTAGTACTCCTGGACGGGTTGGACTGCGCCTGGAGACGTGTCGAGGATCGCCTTGCCGACGACCGCCGAGAAGATGATCGCTCCACCGACGATGGTCGCCGGCTTCGGCGCATCACCGAGCACGAGGAACACCCACAGCGGCACGAACACCATCTCGGTCTGGGCGAACACCGTCATCGGAACGGCCGGAACTCGCTTCGAGCCGTGGTTGAACAGCATCGTGCCGACGGTGATGAAGACGGCGCCGTGCAGCACGCCCAGACCGATGTCCTTGAAAGGCGGTAGCAGTGTCTTGCCGTGGGCCAGTGTGATCACCGAGCAGAGCACGATCATCATCGCCGCGTAACCGGGCAGGACCGGCGACCAGTCCGCGTCGGGATCGGAGCGGACGCTGATGGTGTAGATCGCGAACCCGACCGAGGCCATCACCGCGGCGCTGTTGCCGATCATGTTTCCGGCATGAAGGTCGCCGAACACGGTGACGACGAGGCCGACGAACGCGACCACGATGGCTCCGAGCGTGACTCGGGAGAGGCGTTCTTTGAGCACCACTCGAGCCAGAATCACCGCGACGAGTGGGGTGATCGAGCCGAGGAACGAGGCGTTGGCCGCCGTGGTCGTCTTGACCGCGTAGATGAAAGCCAGCGAGGCGAGCAGCAACCCGAAGTTGGCGGTCATCATCCATCGACCCGACGTGTACGCCCTGCGAAGCATCATCGGCTGCCGGCGCGAGGCAGCGAAGAGCTCCATCACCACCAGCACGCCGACCGACCGCCAGATCAGGTATTGGAAGGCATCGGAGTGCTTGGCCATTCGTGCCGTGACGGCTCCGAAGCTCCACACCACGCCGGAGCCGAGAGCCATGATCGACGCGGCAATCGGGATGTGTGTCGCGTGTCGGGAGGTAGTTGCGCTGGCCGTCATGGATGACTCGTTCACGGTTCCCCGTGACGTGTTCACGCGCCGGCGGGATGGAACGATCGTACCGGGCACGACCCGCCGGGGTCCCCGCGCAAAATCTGATCACTGTGATCGTTTGCAGGAAAGAACAGTTCGATCGCCAACTCGTCGACCGTCACGTCGAGCGGGGTTCCGAACGTGGTCAAAGTGGTGAACAGCGACAGCTCGCCGAGCGGCGTTGCCAAGCGGAAGGGTATGAGCAACTGAGGATCGTCAGCTCGGGAAGCGCCGGTCAACGGTGCGATCTGGGCAACGTTCGGGTAGCTGGTCACCTCCTCCAGCAGTGACTGCAGCACCGGATCGCCGGTGAGCGCGATCGATCGACGGAGCTGCCGGAGGAGGTACGACGCCCAGTCGGTGAAGTTGGTCGTGCGTCGCGCCAGGCCATCCGGGTGCAGGCACAGACGGTACACGTTGAGCGGCGGACCGAGGATGGTGCCGGGCAGACCGTCCGTCAGTTGCAAGGCGGCGCGATTGGCGATCGTGACGTTCCACTGGCGATCGACTGCCACGCCAGGGTACGGATCGTGTGCATCGAGCATCCGTTGGATCGAGGCGCGAACCTGATCCATGGCCGGATCGTCGATGGTCATCTGCGAGAACCGCGGTGCATAGCCGGCGGCGAGCAGGAGATCGTTGCGTTCACGCAGTGGTACCTCGAGGTGGTGGGCGAGCGCGAGTACGAGCTCCGGGCTGGGGCGCGAGCGGCCCGTTTCTACGAAGCTCAGATGGCGAGTCGACACGCCGGCGTCGAGCGCCAGGTCCATCTGGCTGCGTCGACGTCGGGTACGCCAGTCACGGAGGAGATCTCCCACCGGGGGTCGGGCCATCGCATCACATTAGGGACGATCAGTCGTAGGCACCATGACGTGACAGGTAATGAACGTGCGTCGAACTTGATCCGACGGGTAATCGCCGGAGCTATTGATTCGGAGCATCGTGGCGGTCATGAGCATCACTGACAACGACCACACGACATCCATCACCGAGACCGTCGACTCGCATCTCGAGGCATATGCCCTGGCCGATGCGGATCGCCGCGAGGCCCTCGTTGCGGCCAACTGGAACGCCGCGGGCGAACTGACCGACCCGCCGATGACCGGTCGCGGCCTTGCCGAGATCAGCGCTCTCGCCGACATCGTGCTGACCCACTACGCCGGTCACCGCTTCGAACGGACCACCACAGTCGATGCCCACCACGGCTTCGCCCGCTACGGCTGGAACCTGGTTGCACCCGACGGCGCGATTGCGGTCAGCGGCACTGACTTCGTCGAGTTCGACGACAACGGCAAGCTGTTGCGAATCGTCGGCTTCTTCGGACCCTTCACTACGAAGCAGGTCACCGATCTTCCGCCAGGAGCGGAGAATCGGTGACCTGTCGAGCGACGGTCAGGCGCCGACGTAGGCCGCGAGGTGCTCGCCGGTGAGGGTGGAGCGAGCGGCGACGAGGTCGGCTGGTGTGCCCTCGAAGACGATCCGGCCACCGTCGTGGCCGGCGCCGGGGCCGAGGTCGATGATCCAGTCGGCGTGCGCCATGACCGCCTGGTGGTGGGCGATGGCGATGACCGACTTGCCGGAGTCGACGAGCCGGTCGAGCAGGCCGAGCAGCTGCTCGACGTCGGCGAGGTGGAGGCCGGCGGTCGGCTCGTCGAGGACGTAGACGCCGCCCTTGTCGGCCATGTGGGTGGCCAGCTTGAGCCGCTGTCGCTCGCCGCCGGCCAGCCGCTCACC